>NZ_LWGA01000586.1:0-22180 GCF_001635235.1 Oleiphilus sp. HI0117
TAAACAAGCGAACTACCATTCCCACGTCGGTAAAGAAGACGAGGTTTACATCCTTAGAAATAACAACTCAAACAATAAAATCGTTGCGGCTGTTCGCCTGGTCAAGAGCGATCAATATCTGATTCTACGCAGCATGGTCGTGGTTCCATCCGAGCAGCGGCAAGGCATAGGAAGCAGGCTACTTACCGAACTAAAACCACACCTGACAAATCGCGAGTGCTGGTGCTTTCCTTTTGAGTGGCTTAAAGACTTTTATGCTCAAATTGGCTTTCAGCTTCAGAATATAGAACAGGCTCCTCCTTATATCGCTGAATCTCTTCGTCGCTATCTTCGACAAGGACGAAAACTCACCCTAATGAAGCACCCGCTTGCTTGATTTTCCCCAGATATCCTCCATAGTGTATCTTACAACGGTGTCTAAATCGGCTTCATGCCATGACCCAGTCTGTACAGAATAAGGAGCAAGTGACGTGCATTCCGTAAAAATAAAAGATTATATGAGCCCAAATGTTTTATCCTTCAAACCTGAAGACAGCGTTATTACGGCTTTAAGAACTCTGGTAAAAAAAGGCCGTTCGGGCGCACCGGTAATAGATAATGAAGGGAAGCTGGTTGGTATTCTTTCAGAATTGGATTGTTTGAAAGAAGCTCTAAATGACGGCTACTACCAATCAGTAGGTGATCGAGTCGCCGATCACATGACGACCGAGCTAGACATGGTTGAACAAGAAGATGATATCATTGTCTGCGCAGAGTTCTTCACTTCTGGCCGACGACGACTACCGGTTATGGACGGCGGCAAGCTTGTTGGCATTATTACTCGTCAAGACTTTGCTCGCGCACTGATCAACCGTATTGACCATCCTCACCACGGTGACAACTAGATCATGAACTACTAGACTGAGCCAGCCCTTCAGGGTTTGGCTCAGGCTGTATTAAACTAATCATTTCCCATCCAACTGAAGGCTTTGCATCTGTTCTGCCTAAAGGCACAACCTGCTTATCTGGACGAATCGCAAACAATAGCGTCAGCCGATTACCATGGAGCTGTAAATAGTCCTCATAGGTAAACTCTTCAGAGAGCTGCGTCGTTCTAATTGTCGCGCCTTTACTTACCAAGCTCGCTAACTTTGCAAAGGTCGCTCCCTCGTCAAACTGATTTCGTGTTCGCACATATTTTTCAGACGATTGATGACTAGCGCGCACATCCTGATCACCTTCAGGCAAACCAAGAACACTCCCAACACCCATTAAGTCCAGATAATGATAGGTCGATAAAGTATTCAACTGTTTATAGGGCGAGATAGCCAACATATGACCAACCCCGGTTAAATCCAGGTTATTTTCAGCATGCTCTGAAACGGGGTTACCATAATAGACTGGCAGATTGTCCATTCGCGCTGCCCTGACATTTTCCCAACTGGTATCTGTCAGAATAACGGTGACACCTTTGCCGATCATAGCCTTTGCCAAATTTCTCGCCACGGCGTTCGCACCAATAAATAGAAAGCCATTATCATCCGGCTCTTTAACCTTTAACAAGCCCGCCAAAGGGCTTGAGGTAATACTTTGGATAATGACAGTAACAACGATAACCAAAAACACCATCGGAACTAAGGCACCCGCATCGGCATGCCCTGCTTGCTCCAGTTTAAAAGCAAATAACGCTGACACCGCCGCAGCGACAATGCCTCTTGGCGCAACCCAGCCTAAAAAGGTTTTCTCCTGCCAGCTCAAGTCTGTTTTGACCGCGGCTAACCAAACCGAAAGAGGCCTGGCCACCAGCATTAGTATGAGAATTACCCACAGAGCATTCCAGCCCAAAGCAGTAGCCATACTCAGATCCATTCTTGCCGCAAGCAATATAAATAGTGCCGAGATCAGAAGAACACTGAGCGACTCTTTGAATTCGAGAATATCTTCAACCGGCACACCTTTCATGTTCGCCAGCCAGATCCCCATAATGGTCACTGTCAAAAGACCCGACTCGTGAACCAAAAAGTTAGAAAATGCGAAGATACCCAACATAAACGTCAGTGTTCCGGCATTTTGCAAGAACTGGGGTAACCAATGACTTCTTAATGCTCTCCCCAAGTAATAACCTGAAGAGCAGCCTAAGACCACCCCCAACACCAAGGTCGAACCAAAAGTCTGCAAGACATGCTCAAAGGCCAGGCTTTTGCTCATACCGCTGGATACAATAAATTCAAATACCAAAACAGCCAGTAGCGCTCCTATCGGATCGACTACGATTCCTTCCCACTTAAGAATATTGGTAATTCGGGCATTGGGTCGAACCGATCGTAATAACGGCATGATCACCGTAGGCCCACTAACCACCACAATTGCACCAAATAAGGTTGCGACCGGCCAAGACAGGTCAACTAGATAACGGCTGGCAATGGTTCCGATAGACCAAGTAACAACTACACCAGACATTAGAAGGTTGCGAACCATCTTGCCGTGTTCACGTAGCTCCTGAAATTTAAGAGTAAGGCTACCCTCAAACAGAATCACGGCAACGGCCAGCGATACAATCGGGAATAGCATTTCACCAAACAAGGCATCCGGCTCCAGAATACCTAAACCAGGCCCGATAAGAATTCCTGCAAGTAAGAGAAATAAAATTGCCGGCAAACGTAAACGCCAGGCAATCCATTGACAAATAAGGGAAATAACACCAATACTCGCCAGTAAAATAAGCTGCAGCTCAACCATAGAAACGGATTCTTTTCTTTGAAATCGGCCCACCCGCAACATACATCTATGGGGAAGCACTTTAACTCGTTACAACACCCTTTTAAGGGACGTCTTACAATTAAAGATCATTCTGCCAGGATTGCGAGTTTCTTTAGAATTTGAGATACCGCCATAAAGGCGAATGTTGCCGTTATGTGAGTTGCCGCACCAAAGCCCGAGGCACAATCCAGTTTTACCGGACCGCCTTCGGCTGGCTTTTCGTGACATACTGCGCCATCACTGTGTGCGTAAACTAATTGCTCAGTCGAATATACACAGTCAATCCGATATTTGCGTTTGGGGTTTCGGGAAAAGCCATGCATGCGACGAAGATTATTGCGTATCTTGGCAAGCAATGGGTCCTGGATAGTACGATTTAAGTCAGCAATTTGAATCTGACTCGGATCAACTTGGCCACCGGCGCCTCCCGAGCAGATCAACTTAATCTTATGTCGCGAACAATGAGCAATAATGGCAGTCTTTGCTTTGACACTATCGGTCGCATCAAAGACATAGTCAAAGCCTTTGTGCAGCAAAGTTTCTACATTTGCAGGCGTAATAAAGGTGTGGTTTGCATGTACTTTGATCTGCGGATTAATCTGCTGCATTCGAGCAGCCATAGCCTCCACCTTCATCGCCCCAACCGTGTCTTGCAATGCATGGATTTGCCTGTTGATATTCGAAACGCAAATATCATCCAGATCAAATAGGGTAACTTCACCAATACCCGATCGAGCTAAGGCTTCGGCGGCCCAGGAACCGACACCGCCAATACCAATCACGGCAATATGACTATGCTGAAAACGCTCTAGCGTTGGCAAACCATACAGGCGAGCAATACCGCCAAAGCGAAAGGCAATATCGTCATTCATAGAGCCATCAGCCTTATATCAGGAATCAGAAGCTTATAGCTCGCTAGACTTCAGCGCAGCATTTGATTTCAATACATCACTGTATGCTTGAGACTTAGCATGCTCCGACACGCGATCAAATATTGTCTCACCGCTTAGAGATAAAGCATTAATATTCCTGCCAGATTCAGCAAACATTGCAATAAAACGCTGAAAGAAATCAGGAGTCATATGTTGGTAGGCTTGAATTAGTACGTGATAATCCGGATCGCTACCATCCAAAGGCTTTAAAGATAAAAACCCCTGAATTCGCTCATCACTCCACTGCTCATCTTCGACTTTCGGTTGACTTGGTCCACTCACGCTACGACACCTTCTAAATATTTGTTACAGACTAAAAGGCCGCCATTATAGCGAGCTAGTGCCTTCCAAGAAAGATACATTTTAGAAGTCCCAGTCAGACTCCTCACAAACCGGGTCAAACACGCTTATTTCGACCCGTCGATTCTTGGCCCGGTTCTCTGCGGTGTCATTAGGTGCCAAAGGATTTGTTTCTGCTCTGCCCGCTGCACTAACGCGGTTAGCATCTACTTTATTATTAAAAATAAGTTGATGGACGACACTCACAGCCCGTGCTGCAGACAAATCCCAATTTGAACGATAGCGCGCCGAGTTAACCGGCAAATTATCGGTATAACCCGAGACCGTTATTTCACCCTCGCAAGTAGCAAGTACTTCTTCTATTTTTTCAAGAATCGGGAACATTGCATCTTTTAGCTCTTCACTCCCTGATGGAAAAGTAGTCGCCTCAGAGAAACGCACAACCACTTTGTTGGAGTCATAACTTACAGATAAAGCATTAGAAAGGATTTCAGATTCCAGACTATCAACCAAACTCTCTGTGAGCTTATCGATACTCGGGTCTATTTGTGCCGCCTCGCTCTCTTTCTCTTCAGGCTCTTCCAACATCTCTATATCGGAGTCGCCAAAGTCTTCGAACTCTTTCTCCAATTCAGACTGCTCGTCTGTCGTCGCGGGTGGTGGGGGAATAGCGGGCGCTTCAGCAAAAATAATTGCGCCTCCCGCCTTATTTTCACCGGTCAAAGCCTCGATGCCAAATGATGAAGCCATAGCTATCGCCATCACTTCATATTTCTGAAGATCCATCTTGGAAAAGCTGAGTAGCAGAATAAAAAAAGTCAGCAGCAAAGACATTAAGTCCGCAAAGGTGACAATCCAGCCGGACGAACCACTTGCCTTAGGTTTTGGCCTAGGAATCGCCCTCATCGTACTTACCCTTCTGCCTTAACAATTTCACGCTGGGCAGGCGGTAAATAGCTAACCAGGACTTCGGTAATAACGCGAGGGTTCTGACCTTTCAGAATATTTTGAACACTGGTAATAACCAATGACATATTACGATGCTCATCCATTGCTTTTAGGTTTAATTTATCAGCCAAGGGAATCGCCACCACTTGCGCGATAAAGGCACCGTAGAAGGTGGTCAACAATGCCACCGCCATCGCTGGGCCAACTGAACTGGGGTCCGCCATATTATTCAACATCTGAACCAGGCCGACCAAGGTGCCCAACATACCTAGCCCTGGCGCTGTTTCTGCCACACCACGAAAGACCTTTTCGGCAGTATCATATCGCTCAATAGACTGTTCTAGCTCTTGAATCAATAGCTCTTCGATAAACTCGGAAGGGTGGCCATCTATACACAAGGCTATCCCCTTTGCCAAAAACTCATCTTCAATTTCAGCATTTTCTAAGCCAAGAATCCCTTCTTTTCGAACAATACCCGAAAGTTCCCGAACCTTCTCAATCAACATAACCGGGTTTTCAGTACGTTCAAGAAAAACAGTTGAAAAGGCAAGTTTGAAAGAAGTGGCCACTGACGTCAGGCGATATTTAACCAGGGTTATGGCTATCGTACCCACGACAACAATAACGAGCCCCGGCACGTTAACGAAATCCATAATGCTGGATTCAATTAAAATCGCGCCAATGACGATGACAAAGCCAAAAATCAGACCTATGAGGGTCGCTAAATCCATAAAATCAAAACCTATGTGCCAAGATTTGGCCGCATTGTTGACAATTCATTGTAGTCACGCTGAATAAGCAATATTCAGGCCGTTTTATTCTTATTACCTATCGGCCACTTGCAAGCCTTACTTTATAGCAAGCGCTCAGCTTTCTTCCCTAATCCTAGCCATGACCTCAGAGGTTTCGGGCAAAATGCCTCGCCAAACACGAAAAGCTTCTGCCGCCTGCCCGACCAACATCCCGAGACCATCAATTGTCTGGGATGCCCCTGCCTCTTCAGCCCACCGATTAAAGACAGTCTGCTCTGAGCCGTACATCATGTCGTAGGCAACCGTCGCAGCACCGATAATCGATTTCGAAATTGGTGGCAAGGAACCCGATAAACTGGCCGAGGTACCATTAATCACCAAGTCAAAAGCTTCGTTCAAGGCTTCAAAGCTCGAACTTTCAATACTCCCCTGATCTTGAAACAAGTCTACCAAAGCATCCGCTTTACTAACGGTTCTATTGGCCACCACAACCTTGCTTGGCTTTTCTTCAAGTATAGGCTGCAATACGCCTCTTACAGCACCACCTGCCCCTAAAATCAGTATTTTTTTTCCACTTAGGCTAATTCCATGCCCCTGAATGTCGGACACTAAACCCAAACCATCTGTATTGTCACCGCAAAGCAAGCCTTGCTCATCAAGGTACAAAGTATTTACAGCACCAGCCTTTTCAGCACCAAGGCTACGCTTGTCACACATGTCCCAAGCTTGCTCTTTGAAAGGCACGGTAACGTTAAGGCCTTTTCCTTCTGTCTGAGCAAAAAAGCCTTTGACCACTGATGTAAAATCATCGACTGGCGCTTCAATTTTATCGTAAGTAAGTGCCTGCTTCGTCTGCGTAGCAAACATGCTATGAATCAATGGAGACTTACTATGAGAAACGGGGTTCCCAACAACGGCATATTTATCTGACATGTATTTTTCCTTACTCCCTGAAGACTATCAGATCCAGTCCTGATGCGGCAAAAAGCGCTCGGTCAGTTCAGCTTCTCTTGAACCTGCTTTAGTCTGATAGTTGTAATCCCAACTGACCAGCGGAGGCATCGACATAAGTATCGACTCAGTGCGCCCTCCAGACTGGAGGCCAAATAGCGTACCGCGATCAAATACTAGATTAAACTCAACATAACGGCCACGACGATGCAATTGGAACTGTCGCTCCCTTTCGCCATACTCGCTATCTTTGCGCCGTTCGATGATCGGGCGATACGCCTTCACATAGGAATTGCCCACGGCCTGCATAAATTCGAAGCTCTTTTCGAAGCCCCATTCATTCAAGTCATCAAAGAATAAGCCGCCAACTCCGCGCGCTTCGTCCCGATGTTTCAGGTAAAAGTACTCATCGCACCACTTTTTATACTTAGGGTAAACCTCTTCACCAAAAGGCGCACAAGCTTCCGCTGCAACTTGATGCCATTGCTGGCAATCTTCTACAAAACCATAGTAAGGCGTTAAATCATAACCACCACCGAACCACCAAATGGGTTCAGCACCGTCCTTTTCCGCAATAAAGAAGCGAACATTGGCATGAGAGGTCGGTACATAGGGGTTATGAGGGTGCATAACCAAAGACACACCCATCGCCTGAAAGCGACGACCTGCCAACTCAGGTCTGGCACTAGTTGCCGAAGGCGGCAATGAGTCCCCGTAAACATGAGAGAAGTTAACACCCCCTTTCTCGAAAACAGCCCCATCTTTAATCACTCGAGTTCGACCACCGCCACCTTGAGGGCGCTCCCAGGCATCCTCTACAAAGCGCGCCTGACCATCACTTTGCTCCAGCCCTTCACAAATACTATCTTGCAAACCGAGCAAATAAGCTTTGACCTGTTCTAACATGCACTCACTCCTAATATTTATTCTGTATGCGCTGAGTTTATCCAACGCTAGACCCGTAGCGACTCTCCGCTTACCAGGTCTCTAATTTCTGAAGGTTTATCGAAGCCGCCAAGGCGGCCAGGCAGAAGATAATCAACTCTCCCCCTAAAGTAGTCTCGTGCTTCACGTAGGTTCATTGCCGGATGCTTGCCAGAAGGATTAGCCGAAGTAGACACCAGAGGTGCTCCGACTCGTCGACTAAGCTCAACAATTAAAGGGTGCGTACTAAGACGCAAGGCAACGCTTGAAAACCGCCCCTTGATATATGAAGGCACTCTGTTGGCTTCATCTGGCACCAACCAAGTAGTCGGCCTCGTAACCGGCGCTAGAAACTTACGCTGAAGTGCCTCGGGCAAATCCTTAAGTAAAACGTCAAAATAACAAGCCTCTCCTGAAACCAAGATCAAGCCTTTTTCAACGGGTCTGGTTTTCAAGTCCAGGATCTTATAAACGGCTTGCTTGTTGTCTGGATGACAAGCCAAGCCCCAAACCGCCTCGGTCGGATGTGCAATCACTCCACCACCCTTGAGAATATTAGCAGCAAACTGAACCTGCCATTCAGATAAACGACTTAGCGACACCCAAACCTCTCTTCCTATCGACGCTATTTACACTTCAAAAAGCACTTTAGACAAGTGACCATAATTATTGGGCTGAGTTTACTGATTTCACACGCTGATAGCCACCTGGCACATTAGAAATTAAACCTTTTAGCTCCAAGCTCACCAGGTTTTGCAATAGCACGCCAGCTTCCAGTTGGCTCTCGCTAGCTAGAACGTCAAAGGAGGTACACTGAAAATCAATCAGAGGTAATAGCTTTCCTTCATCGGGCAAAAGTTCATGTGACAACTGAGTTTCAGCTGCATGACCCTCAGCCTTGCCCACTATAGCGCTTGTACTGCGCCCAATCGGACTCTCACGCTTTGAGTTATTGGCGGAAGACGCTACCGTCATACAAGAGTCCCGACAAGGAAAAGCTAGAATATCCTCGACACATGTCACCAGCTGCGCTCCCTGTTTAATCAGATCGTTGCATCCGGCAGCCACTTCACTATCAATAGGCCCTGGAATGACATATACCTCCCGATTCTGTTCTATCGCATAATTCGCAGTGATTAATGATCCGCTTTTCAGGCCAGCTTCAACAATCAATGAACCCTGAGAAAGCCCCGAAATCAAACGATTTCGTCGCGGAAAATTTGCAGGCACAGGCAGAGACCCTAAAGCCATTTCCGACACCAGCACTCCTCGATCCATAATTTGCTCTGCTAGTTTTTGATTTTGCCTTGGGTAAACAAGATCTAAGCCCGTCCCCAAAACCGCACAGGTAATGCCACTTGCTTCCAAGGCTCCTCGATGGGCCAAAGTATCAACCCCCAAAGCCAAACCACTAACGACATTCTGGCCCTGAAGGCTCAACTCATAGGCAAAAGAATAGGCATGCTGTTTCCCGGCCATACTTGGTTTTCTGCTACCCACAACGGCTAAGGCAGGCAACAATAAAGACTCCAGACAGCCTTTCAGATAGATCATAGGCGGCGGACAAAATACTTCCTTTAATAAAGACGGATAGCCTGCATCCTCAATACTTAATATATGCTGTCGCGCAGGTTCCGACCACTCCATCAACGTCTCGGTCGAACGTGGAAGCGCCTGGGATAATGCAGCTTCATTAATGTTGACCAGGGCTCGTGCCATCACTGGTTTAAGACCGCTTGAGCATAAAGCCTCGTAGTCAGCTTTCGTAAGCGCGTCAACGCTCCCAAAGTGAGAATAAAGGTGATAAAAAGTCTTCAGGCCCAAGCCTTTGACTGCAGAAAGTTGTGCGATGTATTCGCAACTTGAAGAAATAGCCATACGATCATCCTTAATCGATTTATTAGCAGAATGCCCTATTCCGGGCCTAGGTATACTTTGCCAAGCAATCGCCCAACAAAAAAGGCAGCTTAATCCTTAAGCTGCCTTCAGTTTACTTTAATCTTTACAGCCTCGCTAATTCAAGGCTCAGGTTCAAATCAAGGCGTACGAACCTCGTCCATCACAGCAAGTGGGCGTGTTGCTTTCAAAACCAAGCCGTAGCTCAATTTCTCAAAGACTCTAAACACCATTAACAAACCTGCACGCTGTGAAGGTAACTCAATCTTTTCTTTGGTGTAAGGATCACGAACCAAGCCGCCTCTCTTGTATACTGCGAGTACATTACCTTCCTTAATACCATCACGCTCGCCGCGGTTGATAACAACAACATTATACTGACCAATATTACCAACACCTGAAGCCACAGAAATCATCTTGCCTCGAATATCATGCTCTGGCTTACTTGGCACAAAATTAGAGTTAATCATTCTATCTTCAGTCGGCAACAAGCGGTCACCTTGGCGCAATTCTTCACTGCTACGAAGAATATTCAGCGTCACAACTTCTTTGTTTACTTGATCAACATCTGCAGTGGCAATCGCTTTCGCTTCAAGCCCCAATAATTCATTCGTTTCGGGGTCAATATAAGTCTCGCTAGAACGATATACGGCTACTTTCTCAGCACCCTTAACGTCACCTCGAGCGAAGACCGTATCACCAGTCCCGGTGATCAGGTGATTCTCACGACCGATAAGCACGTAAGGCGCCATTTCCATCTCTTCTTTTTCAACAATTCGGTTCTGAGACAAGAAACTGGCTATTGCATCAAGTGGAATCGTCGGAATCGCAGCAGAAATTGGCGTTGCCTTAATTTGAGGACTGAGCTTAACCACGCCATTTTGAGGGCCTGCCTTCAAGGTAGTAAGTCGCGGTTGGCCATTAATATATATCAGACCAATAATATCACCAGGATAGATAAGGTGAGGATTCGAGACCTGAGGGTTCGCATGCCAGATTTCTGGCCATAGCCAAGGCGACTTCAAAAAGCGCTCTGAGATATCCCACAAGGTATCACCCTTTACGAC
The DNA here is from genome assembly GCF_001635235.1 of Oleiphilus sp. HI0117. NCBI lineage: Bacteria > Pseudomonadati > Pseudomonadota > Gammaproteobacteria > Oceanospirillales > Oleiphilaceae > Oleiphilus > Oleiphilus sp. HI0117. The sequence continues at coordinate 10,510 of NZ_LWGA01000586.1, forward strand.
AACGTAACGATCCGGGTGGTTGTCAGCCAATTCAGGGGATGCCAAGACGGATTGAACCAGCGCCAGGCTTGTCAATATTACGGAGATGAGTAACTTTCGGATCATGTGCTGCCTACATAATAAATTTATGTCTAAGATATAAGTGTGCGAAAAAAAGGCACGGTATCTAGAAAACTATAGATCAAGATTTAACAATTTGTACTAATTTCCTTTTCTATAAGATAATAGTAGCAGTGATATCGTGACACGCACCACAATTTAATACTAGTACAGCGCTAATAAACCAGCCATAACAGGATCCACATGTCGATTTTAGAAATTTTAGAATATCCAGACCCTCGCCTTCGTACTCTGGCCAAACCGGTCGAAGAGTTTGATGACAATCTGCAAACCCTTATCGATGACATGTTTGAGACCATGTATGATGCTCCCGGCATTGGTCTGGCAGCAACACAGATAGATCGCCACCTCCAATTAATAGTGATGGACCTGTCAGAAGATAAGAGCGAACCACTGGTATTTATTAACCCTAAAGTCACTGTTTTAGAGGGTGAGCTAGAAAAAATGCAAGAAGGCTGCCTGTCCGTTCCTGGCTTTTATGAAGATATTAGCCGAATCGAACATGTGCTGATCGAAGCGCTAGACCGACAAGGCAAAGAGTTTAGCCTAGAAGCAGAGGGGCTACTAGCCGTTTGCATCCAACACGAAATGGATCACTTAAACGGTAAACTCTTTGTTGACTATTTAAGCGGTTTAAAACGTAATCGTATCAAAAAGAAACTAGAGAAGATTCATCGCAGTCAGGAACGCGCTTAAAACGCCTTTTATCATATCTGTGCGATTTTTATTTACCCAATTTAAAAAAGTGATTTCAGTTTGAAGATTATCTTTGCCGGTACACCGGAGTTTGCAGCCAAAAGCCTCCAAGCCATTATTGACCAAAACCATGAGGTCATCGCCGTCTACACTCAGCCAGACCGTCCGGCAGGGCGTGGCAAGAAGCTCGTAAAAAGCGAGGTAAAACAGGTAGCTGAAGCGCATGGCATTCCAGTATTCCAACCTGAAAAGCTGACAAACCCCGAGGCCCAGACGGAACTAGCAGCGCTCAAGGCAGACCTAATGATTGTAGCGGCTTATGGCCTGCTCCTACCTAAAGCAGTGTTGGACATGCCCACTTTCGGCTGTATCAATATCCACGCGTCTTTACTTCCACGCTGGCGTGGCGCTGCGCCGATTCAGCGTGCAATTCAGGAGGGTGACCGTGAAACGGGCATTACCATCATGCAAATGGACGTAGGCTTAGATACCGGCGACATGCTACTCAAACTCAAAACCGATATCACTGACCAGGATACTGGCGGTAGCCTTCATGACCGGCTCGCTGAACAAGGAGCCAGCGCGATTTTGCAATATCTCGAACAGCGTGAAACATTAGCGGCTGAACCTCAAGATAACGAACTGGCGAATTACGCACATAAACTGAGTAAACAAGAAGCTTGCATTAACTGGCAAGATAGCGCCCAACAGATCTGTCGCAATATCCGAGCGTTCAACCCTTGGCCGGTATCGTTTCTGGAGTTTCTTGATGCAAAAGGGAAAGTTCAGCGTGTCCGTATCTTTGAAGCATCAGAAGTCGAAACAAACGATGACCGAGTAGCCGGTACTATTCTGGAAAAAACCAAAAACGGCATCATTATCCAGTGTGGCCAAGGCGCTATCAGCATTCAGCAACTCCAACTTCCGGGGGCAAAAGCCATGGACGTTCAATCTTTCGTGAACGGCGGTAAAGCGCTATTAAATGCGGGAGAGCAGCTGAATGTCAATCATGACAACTAGGTCTGGCGGACGCAGTCGTCGCCAATCACGAGCTAGACGCTCCAAGCAAAATATCCGACTTCCTAAGCTACCTGCAATAGAAAGCTTAAGCAGCGTCAGAGCGCTTGCCAGCCATCTTTTACACAGTGTCGCTTATGAACAAAAGTCACTGACTGCACTCATGCCCATCGCTGCTGAACAGGTGGCAGATAAAGACGGCGCCCTTCTTCAGGAAATTGTCTATGGAGCCTGTCGCTGGTACGAGTATTTGGCAAATAACCATAATCAGTTTTTGGAAACACCGCTCCAGCACGAAGATAAACTGGTTGAAAGCATTCTAAAAGTAGGGGCTTACCAACTCCTATTCATGCGCACACCCGCCCACGCTGCAATTAATGAAACTGTGCAAGCCGCTGCCGAGCTGGGAATAGAGCACTTTAAGCCTTTGATCAATGCAGTGCTTCGAAAAATATCCGCCCTGCCAGCGATCGAAGCAGGTGAAGCAACAAACGAAATCATTAATGCCAGCTACCCTGAGTGGATTAAAGAAAAGGTTAAACATAACTGGCCAGAAAAGTGGCAAGATATTCTTCGCCAGGGAAATGCACGCCCTCCGATGACACTGAGAGTTAATCGACAGTTCGCTGAAAGTGACGAACCAAGACAACACTACCTGGATTTACTAACGGAACAGGAAATTGAAGCGCAAACTTGCGCCTTCAGTTCTTTCGGCATCCAGTTGCTCAAACCGGTTCCCGTAGCCGCTTTACCCAAGTTTCGCGAGGGCGCAGCAAGCGTTCAGGATGAAGCAGCCCAACTATGTTGTGACTTACTGGAACTAGAAGAAGGCCATAAGGTACTCGATGCCTGTGCCGCACCAGGCGGAAAAACCTGTGCGATCCTGGAATCCCAAACAGGTATTCACCTGACGGCGCTAGACTCTGAAGCAAGTCGAGCCGCAAAGATCGATGAAAACCTTAAACGACTAAATTTACAGGCAGAACTTAAGGTATCACGCGCCGAAGAGCTTGAGCAGTGGTGGGACGGTAAGCATTTTGACCGAATCCTGCTCGATGCACCATGCAGCGCCAGCGCAGTCATTCGACGCCACCCTGACATCAAACTATTGCGCAAAGAAGGTGATATAAAAGCATTGGCTGAACTTCAACTTCAGCTACTTACAAGCTTGTGGAAAACACTCAAACCAGGCGGGATATTGGTATACGCAACCTGCTCTATCTTCCCACAAGAGAATAGCCGAATTATCGAGCGATTCTTAAGACAGCAAGATCAGGCCGAATTATTCAAGATCGATGCACCCTGGGGGCAAGATACCGGGTTTGGTCGTCAATTATTCCCTCAAGAAAACGGTCATGATGGTTTTTTCTACGCCCGTTTAAAAAAACGCGGAAGCGAAATACCCGAATAAGAAGCAAGATTTATCAGATTAACCGTGTTTAGGGGATGAAAAGAGTCATTTTACTGAATTGGCGATTGACCCTAAATTTTGTCGGTATATTATAGCCCACGGGTCAAATGACTGAATAAACCGGTGCGTAGATCAACCTTATGAAAATTATCATTATCGGTGCAGGGCAAGTAGGCGGAACGCTTGCTGAAAACCTCGCAAATGAAGAAAACGACATCACCGTCATTGATCACAATGGCGCTCGACTGCGTGAGCTTCAGGATCATTTAGACATACGCACAATTCACGGCCAGGGTGCTCACCCTAACATTCTTGCCCAGGCGGGCGCAGAAGATGCAGACATGCTGATTGCAGTTGCAAATAGTGATGAAGTTAATATGGCCGCCTGTCAGGTTGCTTATACACTATTTCAGACACCCACCAAAATCTGCCGGGTCAGAGCGACACCTTATTTAGCCAAGAAAGAGCTGTTTTCTAACAAAGCCTTTCCCATTGATGTACTCATCAGCCCCGAGCAGGTTGTTACCAAACATATTACCCGCTTATTGGAATATCCTGGCGCTTTACAAGCACTAGACCTGGCAAACGGTAAGGCCAGACTCGTTGCCATCAGAGCATGCCAGGGCGGCCCCTTGGTCGGTCATGCCTTATCCTTGATCCGACAGCACATGCCCACTATCGACACCCGAGTGGCAGCAATTTTCAGAAAAGGCCAACCAATCATTCCTTCTGGTAACACGGTGATTGAAGAAGATGATGAGGTTTTCTTTATTGCCGCGACCGACCATATTCGCGCGGTAATGAGCGAACTGCAGCCTTTGGAAAATAAGTACAAGCGAATTATTATCGCTGGTGGCGGTAACATTGGTTTTCGCTTAGCCAAGTACCTGGAACGTCGTTATCAAGTAAAAATCATTGAAAACCATCACGAGCGTTGCGTGGCACTTTCCGAGCAACTCGAAAAGGCCATTGTTCTGCATGGTAATGCCGCCAATAAAGACATGCTATTGGAAGAGAACATCGAAGATACTGATGTTTTCATCGCCGTGACCAATGATGATGAAGCAAACATCATGGCCTCGATGCTTGCCAAGCGCATTGGTGCTCGCAAGGTGATGGCCTTGATCAGCAACCCTGATTATGTCGATCTGATCCAAGGCGGTGAAATCGACATTGCCATATCGCCTCAACAAACCACCATTGGCAGCCTGCTAACCCATATCCGAAAAGGAGATGTCGTTAATGTTCACGCCTTACGACGAGGAGCAGCTGAGGCGATCGAAGCCGTAGCACATGGCGACGAGCGCTCCTCAAAGGTTGTCGGTAAACGAGTCGATGAGATACCTTTACCAACCGGTACCACCATCGGCGCAATTGTCCGTCACCAGGAAGTATTAATCGCTCACGACCATATCCGCATCGAGCAAGACGATCACGTTATCCTCTTCCTGGTCGATAAGAAAAGAGTTCGCGAAGTCGAGAAGCTGTTCCAAGTCGGACTCGCTTTTTTCTAACCCTGTTTTAGTAGTTTTTTGGGAGATACAACCGGATGCATTTGTCTACAGTCAGCCGAATTCTAGGCATCCTGCTGATGATTTTTAGCCTGACCATGCTCCCGCCGATCATTGTTTCGCTCATCTATAACGATAATCAGCTCCATGCCTTCCTCGATGCTTTTGTTATTACGCTAGGCTTAGGGCTAATCATCTGGCTGCCTGTTCGAAACCATAAAAAGGAGCTTCGTGTACGAGATGGTTTTATCGTAACGGTTCTCTTCTGGCTGGTGCTCAGCCTGAGTGGTTCAGTGCCCTTATATTTATCTGACTCCCCTGATTTACGCTTCGTTGATGCTTACTTTGAGTCCCTATCGGGGCTAACCACCACTGGCGCGACCGTCATTACCGGGATAGATGACCTGCCCAAATCTATCTTGTGGTACCGACAACAATTGCAATGGCTTGGCGGCATGGGCTTGATCGTACTGGCTGTCGCCATTCTTCCAATGCTAGGCATTGGTGGTATGCAGCTATACCGAGCAGAGACTCCCGGCCCGGTAAAAGACAGTAAATTAACGCCTCGAATCACCGAAACCGCCAAAGCTCTTTGGTATATATACCTCGGGCTAACAGTCGCTTGCGCGCTATCTTACTGGGCCGCTGGAATGACCCTGTTTGACGCCATAGGCCATAGTTTTTCGACCATCGCCATCGGCGGCTATTCAACCCATGATGCCAGTATTGGCTATTTCGATAATAGCGTAATTGAACTAATCGCCATCTTCTTTATGTTTATCGCCGGGGTTAATTTCGCGCTGCATTTCACTGCATGGCGAAGCAATAGCTGGCGAACGTACTTTATGGACCCCGAGTTCCGCTTTTACGCATCGCTCATGTTGATCGTAACCATTATTACGATCGCAACGCTTTACTTCACCGATACTTATAGCTTCTCTGACTCTATGATTCGAGGCGCCTTTGAAGTTGTTTCCATCGCAACAACCACTGGCTTTGCTACAGCAGACTTCACAGCCTGGCCATTCGTACTGCCCTTCCTCTTATTCGTTGTTGCCTTTGTTGGCGGCTGTGCAGGCTCAACCGGCGGTGGCATGAAGGCGATTCGAATCTTACTCATCTACAAGCAAGGCTTGAGAGAAATCCAACGTCTAATTCATCCCAACGCCATTATTCCAGTAAAACTTGGCAAAAAGCCGGTTCCCGACCGTGTGATTGAAGCTGTTTGGGGCTTCTTTTCGGTTTACTTGTTCGTCTTCGTTATTTTGCTCTTAATGTTACTGGCAACGGGCTTGGACCAAGTCACTGCCTGGTCAGCTGTCGGTGCCAGTATTAACAATTTAGGCCCAGGCTTAGGTGATGTCGCACAACACTACGGCGACATTCCCGATACCGCTAAGTGGGTTCTATGCTTTGCCATGCTAATGGGCCGCCTAGAGATCTTCACTTTATTGATATTGTTTACCCCTGCTTTCTGGCGAAATTAAGGCCCTTATTAAAAACCGAGAAAATACCAATAAAGCAGACGAGTGCACTGACATAGCGGCCAATAAACCTTATGATTGATCAATAATAAAAATATAAGTGGCTGTCAGACATGCTTAAGCTCTCGTGCTTAAATACACTCTTTCTCATTTTTTTCCTATTTTTAGCCGGTGTATCTTCTGCATTGCAGGCCGAAAGTAATACGGCTCAAGCAAGCACGAATAAACTCCTTGTTATCGACCTGCGAGACAAAGATTGGTCTAGCAAACAATCTTTTAGCCTTGACGGCTATTGGAATACTTACTGGAACCGCTTCATTCCACCTCAGGACATCTACAAGACAGAAGAAAGCCCCATTAAATTTCCCGTTCCCGGTGTTTGGAATAAAAACCCCTATCGCTTTGTCGAGAATCAACGCGTTGACACAATGAAGGGTGAGCACATTCAAGAACAGCAGGTAATCTATCCTCCTCTGGGTCTTGCAACGTATCATGCAAAAGTTCTGGTGCCACAGAATTTGGAGCCTATCTATCTCTATATTCCTGACATGCCAAGCGCCTACAAGCTTTACATCAACGGCAATCTTAGCGCCCAAAACGGTAAGCCCGGTTATTATCAGAGCACTGAAACGCCTGAGTTTAGACCCAGAGTAATCAAACTCACCAATCATGCTAGCGAACTAGATATCGTGATTCATCTGTCTAATCACCATTATCGCGAGGGCGGCATATGGTTTAGTCTACGCATGACGGGCGAGGCCGGCCGTTTCAATATGGAGTATCGTCCGATCATATCGGCAGTCTTCTTTGGCTCAATTCTAATTGCAATCGGCCTGTATAATTTTTCATTATTCGCCTTCCGCTCAAAAGAGGTTAGCGCTCTATACTTTGGTCTATTGTGCTTGGCTGTGGGCTTCAGGCGCTTAATGATTGATGAGCGGGTTCTGCACTTATTTGACTGGTTCAGCTGGGCAAGCCTCCAACGCCTTGAGCATTTAAGTTTTTACCTGACGCTTCCTTTCTTTATGGGCTTCTTTAGCGCCTTATACCGGAAATATATCCCGGCCTTTACCATGAGAGTCTCATGGGTGCTAATCACCCCCTTTGTCTTTATCTGCCTGGCATTCGAGAACCGAATATACACCGAGTTGAATGTGGCATTTCAGGTACTGGTATTAATTAGCGTCACCTTTGCAATGGCTATGTACTTAAAAGTTGTTCAAGCAGGTGGAAAACGGGTTAAAGCTTTTGGCGCCAGTTTACTTATTTTGGCGCTTACCGTTATTCATGATGTACTCAAAGCCAATGGTATTTTCGGCACACCTTTTAATGTCGCACATTTTGGCGTACTGGCTTTTGTTATCTCCCAGTCCATCGCCCTTCAACGGAACTATCTGAAGAACCTAGACTTAGTAGAGGCGATGTCGAAGCAACTAAAAAGTCGAAATAAAGAACTTATCGAAATGGATGCCTTCAAAGATGAGTTTTTGGCCACTACCTCTCACGAACTACGAACGCCTTTACAAGGTATCTCGGGGCTAGCAAAAGTATTAATCGAAAGTGATCAGCAGAGCTTAAGTCCAGACCAAAAAAACAAGATTGAGCTTATCTCTAACACCTCGCAGCGCTTGAATATCCTGGTGAACGACATTCTTGATTTTTCGAGTATCAAACATGGAAAGCTAAAACTGAATATCGCTCCCATAGATCTTCAGTCTATATCAGAGTTAGTACTTACCACCATGAAACCTCTTCTGGATAAGAAGCCTATTGAGTTAAAAGCAGAGATTTCACCTAAGGTTAGAAACTTAAATGCAGATGAGTTTCGCGTGCAGCAAATATTGATCAATATACTAGGCAATGCCGTCAAATATACCGAACAAGGCAAAATCACACTAAGCGCTTACCAGGTAGGAGAAGAAGTATTAATTAAGATCTCTGATACAGGTGTCGGTATCCCTGAAGAGAAACTACACAGCCTGTTTCGTCCCTTCGAGCAAGTCCATGTTGAAGGTCACCCTTCAGCAAGCGGAACCGGGCTCGGCCTAGCCATCAGTAAACAGCTTGTTGAATTGCACGGCGGTTCCCTAACGATTAAAAGCCAGGCCAATCAAGGCACAGATGTCACCCTATCCTTACCCGCTGGTTTGGTCAGCAATCAGGAAGCCAATAAGCAATTAGCTGAAACCGCTCTACCAGCCACTCAAGCACCTATTATCACTAAGGAAACTCAGGTTTCTACCAGCGAAACCTCTGCAAAACTACCCGATTTATCGTTTGAAGGCGGTAGCGAAGAAATGACTCCGCTGATATTTATCGTCGACGATGAACCCGTAAACCTGGAGCTGGTTTCCAGCCTGATGTCACAACAAGGTTATCGATATGAAGTCTTCCCGGATGGAATTAGCGCTCTAGCCAGGCTCAACCAACAAGTACCTGACCTGATATTACTCGACTTTATGATGCCAAAAATGAGCGGCATTGAAGTCTGCACCCTGGTTCGGAAGCAGTTCGACAGCTATGAACTCCCCATCATCATGCTGACAGCACGGCATCAAATATCCGATATTGTCAGCGCCCTGAGCCAAGGTGCCAATGATTACCTCATCAAGCCCTATCATAATAAAGAACTAATCGCCCGCGTAGAAAGTCAGCTAAGCGTAAGAAGGTGCTGGATCGCGAACCAGGAAAACCAGAAGCTTCGCAACGAGATCGCTAAACGAGAAGCCCTGGAAGAAGAGTTATCCGAACTTAATTCGAAGTTGCTTAACGTTCTGGATATTAGTGAAGAACTTATTATCGTCATCAACGAGCAACTCAATATTGCTTACACGAATGATAGAGCGCTACAAGAATTTAGCCACAAACTTGGTGAATCATCCGAGTCCAGCCTACTAGGGCGCCCCATTAGCGACTTCGTTTTGCCAGAGCTACTCTCTCAACTGGAGAAAGCGTTAGTCGAAAAGCCCGATTCGGCCTACTCAATAGACTTGATGAGTGAACCCGGCGAGCAGGCTGTATGGCACGCTTCCATCAAATACGTTAACGAGTCCGGTCAACCTTATTTAGCCTTGGTTATCGACCAAAGAGAACTGTCGCCAGAACAGGTTGAAGGTAAGCCTTTACAGACTGATAATGCCCTGGCAGCACTAACTCATGAGCTGAGCGAAAGTCGGCGTAAAATCAATGAAATTGAAGGGGCACTAAGGCATGTTCTCATTGATCCTGATCATGCGGGAGAGCAAATCAGTGAACAAATAGGCGATACAGACTCAGTTCAATATATAGACTCTCCTCCAGCTCTTGAACACGATGATAAAACCGAATTTGATGGCAAAGAGCTTATTGTCGAACTGTTGAGGAACTCACTAAATATTTGGGAGCGCTCAACAAATAAGACAAAGGTTGACCTGGCAGAGCAAAGTCGCTGCTGGCGTGTATACGTGGACGGCACCACGGTTAAAACTCGAACCTTTGACAAGTACCTGAGCGCTCGTACTATCCCTGATAGGCCCAGGTGGCGAGCCGTAGTGCGCACGGCAAACTTCGTTTTGGCTAACTGCGACTTGAATGAACAAGATACACAGGAACTATCTGAACTAACCAGGCGTGTTGAAGACAACTATTCATAGGCTAGATCACTTGCAATCAATTCCCTCATCAGCTCACCCCCAAATAGAACCAAGGAAGTAAAATGGCAAAATATGATAAGCGGCACTCAAAAGGAAGCGAGCGGACGCTGGAAGAAGCTAATAAGCTGGCAAAAGCGAACCAACGCCCAGGCCAAACGAAAGAACAAACAAAAATCATTGCCCAGGGTATTCAAAAAGGGATTGAGCAGTATAAAAAACAGCACAAAGCCAAAAGCCGAGAGCTCGACAAGCAATTAAAAGCTGCAGAAAAAGCCAAACAGATGGCAAGCAGTAGTGAAGAAAAACAGCTTGAAGAGCATGTTCAGCCACCTAAAGCACAGACGTGGTTACCCTGGTCTTTACTCGTTTTATCATGGGTTTTGTTTGCAATATTCCAAGTAATATAAGAACTCATCTCGATGAAATTTGATTAGTTTTGAACCAAGTCTCACTGAAAACTCTGAATTTAACCTAAGTTACCTAAATTACCCTTCTTTGCCACAGCTTCGTAATCCTCTTTTTTATATGGTTTAAATCACTTACTTGTCATTGCTTTGGAGGAGTCCCCCAAAAAAGTCAGACAAGAAAGAACCTGAAAAAGAATAGTTCTTTAAGAACATATAAAACACTTACATACATGAAAAAAACAAAATTAAGAAAATTAACGGAGTCGATTGATGAAAAGCCTGAAATTGAAGTTGGTGACACTGACGTCACTACTTGTTGCTGCATTCGCGGTTAATGCGAACGGCTACAGTAATGTATACGTATTTGGCGATAGCCTTTCTGATAATGGTAACCTTAATGCCATTGCACCAGACCAAACCTATGGTGAACGTTTCACCAATGGCCCTGTAGCGGTAGAATTCGTTGCAGCAGCACTAGGTCATACCCTAACACCATCGCTACACTTAGCGGGTGGTTATACTGGTAACAACTTTGCTATTGCTGGTGCAAAAGCAGTTGACGAAGATGGTGATGAATCTACACCGGACATCAACCTACCTACCCAGGTTAATGCTTTCCTACAAATCAATGCAGGTGTTGCTCCTTCAGACGCGCTATACATCGTATTAATCGGTGGCAATGACATTCGTGCAGCACGTGAAATTCGCTCAGGAGCAGTTTTCGCTTCTACAGCTCAAGAGCGTCAGGCTATTCGTCAGGCAGCTAATGCTTCATTGAAAGCAGCTGTTGAATCTGAAATTGCTCAAATCGAAAAATTGATCGCTTCTGGTGCTCAGCACATTCTAGTATCTAATGCTCCAGATATCGGCGCGATCCCCGAAACTGATTTGGTTGTTGCTGGCTTACTTGCAAACACTCAAACGACTCGCCAAGAGCGCAAAGCGAACCGCCTTGTACGAGTTACTACTAAGCTTTCAGCTAAGTTCAATCGCAAGCTGGATCGTAAATTGGCTCGTCTTGAGCATCAAACAGGTGTCGATTTTATCGAGTACGACCTATTCAGCTTCTTGACTGATCAAGTCGACAACGCTGAAGACTATGGCTACACCAATACTGACGACGCATGTGCTTACATGCTATCTCAAGGTGGTGCACTTCACCCTGAGTGTGATGGTTACGTAACAGCTACTGGCTTCTTGTTCTATGATGAAATTCACCCAACTACGCAAGCTCACCAAGCTGCAGGTATTGAAATCGTTCAAACTCTATTGGCTCAATAAAACAAATTTGAGCCTCCCTACCAGACACACCCAAAACGATAACTAATAAAGCAGTACTAACTCTAAGAGGGCCTCGGCCCTCTTTTTTTATTCCAGTCGATAACACCTGTAC
>NZ_LWGA01000587.1:0-342 GCF_001635235.1 Oleiphilus sp. HI0117
TCTAGTATGGACGTTTACCACTTAGAGTACTGATCTTCGACAAAACCATATTGAGATTCAATCTCGTAGCGTTTGCCTTCAGCGGTGATTAAGTGCCCCTTAAACTTGCCGAATATTTGTTTGAAGTTTGTGGCCATGAAACCGGCATTGAGGTGTTCCTTATGCATTCCTTCAGGCACAAAGCTTAGATCAAGCTGTCCGTTTTCACAGCTGATTCTCCACGCGGAGCTTTCTTCATCCCGGTCATATCTGAACTGAACTTGAGGTAGTTGATGGAGCTTATCGCCAACCCAAAAGCAGTTTTCAGAATAGCCTGTTTCATTGACGCCCCAAGACACATTG
>NZ_LWGA01000588.1:0-529 GCF_001635235.1 Oleiphilus sp. HI0117
ACCGCTTAGTTCTAAATGAACTCCTGAGCGATTGCCAGAACTTCTTAATTCTGGCTATATTATGCGCTTCCCCTCCAGATCATATTTATTCTCTCTTTTTCCTCGTCTCTGACTATACTAAAGATGTAATGACGTCCTTTTAAAATCGAATCAAATCTATCAGGTCTATCGGTGTTTAAAAAACAAACTTCTACCCTTTTACTCAGTCTGGCACTTGCCGCATGCGCGGAAGGCCCCACTAGCAGTAAACAGCTTGCGACTCAAGGCTTACTAAGCGGCGAACTCAGCCCTAACGGATACCTTGCGGTCATCGGATCGGTTCATCATGGCGGGAGCTTTTGGAACACCAAAAAGAAAGAGCGCCTCTATGACTGGAATCATAAAAGCGGCGAATACTCATCCATCCGGGCCTCAGCGGTTTCCGGTGACGGTAAGAGAGCCGTAACCTGCCAAGAAAAAGACTTAGTGCTATGGGACGCTACGAATGGTAAGTCCCTACAGTTCTGGCAAGCAGCCGATCGAATCGAAG
>NZ_LWGA01000589.1:0-214 GCF_001635235.1 Oleiphilus sp. HI0117
CGATAAAGAGTTAATAGTCGATGGCTACAATGGTGATATTTTTGCCTGCCCTTCTGAAGAGCTGCGTGGCTACTATGAGCAGATCGTCGAAGAAGAGAAGGCGCTGGATCAAGGCTTAGAGAAGTTAAAGAGCCTACCCTGCGAAACTAAAGACGGGCATCGCATCTGTGCCTGGGAATACCGGTTTAATGACTGATGTTGTTCGTTCACTGAA
>NZ_LWGA01000590.1:0-248 GCF_001635235.1 Oleiphilus sp. HI0117
CCAAAAAAAGATCAGCAAATCAATTTTGCCGTCAGCAATTAGTGCGCCTATTTGCTGGTCACCACCTAAAGGGCCGCTTTGAACACGGTTCACGCTTAGGCCTGTTTTTTCTTCGATGAGCTTACCGCTTGTTCCTGTCGTAGTGAACTGGCAGCTACTTAAAGCTTCGATATGCTGGTTTAGCCAAGCAACAAGGTCGCTTTTACGATTATCGTGAGCGATTAAAGCGATATTTTCAATTGGATTCA
>NZ_LWGA01000591.1:0-451 GCF_001635235.1 Oleiphilus sp. HI0117
ATAATCAACCCGTTCGGCATAGTGATGCTGGTTTTTCTGGGACAGAGAAAGCGAGTCGAGTACAGTCGTCACATCCTCCATTAGCGGTTGAATATGGTTATACACCGCCAGCTCTTTCTGCAGCTCGGTACCGGTGAAGTTGCGAGCGCTCCCGCGCAGCTGCTTCAATGTAAAGTGGTCTTCATCGGAAACCAGTGTCTGCAGCATATTCTTTAAGCTTTGGCTGCAAGCGGCATTGATCTGATCATACAATCGTTGCTGATGTTGATTAATCACCTGACTGACGATCTTCTGCAGGGTACTATAGGCAGGAATGGCGATCTTCTGGTGGGCCAGGTACTCGATTGCTGCGTCAAAGAGTGCGCGGGGTGCCACCCAGCTTTCAGCGCAGACCAGCAAATGTTCAACAAGCCGGGGTTGATGTTGCTTATCTTTCCAGCTGTTGACTCCA
>NZ_LWGA01000592.1:0-15068 GCF_001635235.1 Oleiphilus sp. HI0117
AGAACTGCTAACCGGTATATTCCAACTGCCAGGAGCTCCCCCTCCCAGACTTGCCACATTTATCTGATCTATATCGCTTTCAAGATAGACTTCTTTTTCATCTTTAGACAAGACGTCGAAATATTTGTAACCATTTTCTTTTGCTATTTCAGCACAGCGCTTTAGTGCAAAGCCATGAATCGTTTCCCAACTACGATTCGCACTCTCGGTATACTCCACATAAAAAATCCCTTTCCCAGCTTTTAGATCCCTATACCCTGAATTCCCTTCTTCCGCCGCGTGATACACTGCGGCACATGCACTTAACAATACAGACAAAGCAGTAATTGCTATAAACCTTATCTTTTGCATAACAAACCTTGCCTTAATTTTACGTAAAAAGTGTCGAAAGCTAATCATTCAAGTATACAAGAACTACGAATTTTGCCCAAGCGGCCTTTAAGGTCGCAATATGTCAATAAATACCTAAAGAATAATTCTACGCTAGCGCAGCTCTAATATTTATTATCAAACACAATACTTATCAACATTAGTACAACAAACAACAATAATACGATGAACAAAGCTATTTTTGAACATTTCCCGGAACTTAAAAGTGCCTGTCCTTGCTTGAATTTTGCAGACCTTCCTGCACCTATCACAAAATTTGGAGGACCTCCTTCTAATATATGGATAAAAAGAGACGATTTAAGTCACTCAGAATACGGAGGAAATAAAGTTAGGAAGCTTGAGTTCATCCTCGCCGATGCGTTGGAAGCGAACAAGAAGCGTATTTTAACATTTGGAGCAATCGGCAGTAATCATGGCGTTGCGACCACTTATTTTGGCAGTAAGTACAAGCTTTCTACCAACATTATATTATTCGATCAGGCCATATCAGACACCGTTCTTAACAATCTTCGGCTAATGTGGGAACTTGGTGCAAAACTGGACTACAGAAAAACGATCGCTAAAACGGCTTTCCATTTTTATCAACGAAGCTTGTTTGAGAAAAGGCAGACTTATAGCTTGTTCGCAGGAGGCTCAAATGTTGTTGGCTGCCTCGGCTTCGTCAATGCTGCTTTTGAACTGAAAATGCAAATTGATGCTCAGTTAATTCCCGAACCTGACTATCTATACTGTCCTGTGGGTTCTAGCGCAACACTTGCCGGCTTGACCCTTGGCTGTAACTTACTGGGACTAAAAACCAAAGTCATTGGCGTTCGTGTCGCCCCATCGCATCTCGGCCCCATTGAAACTTGCACAGATAAAACTATTGCTAAACTGATGATGAGAACGGCTAATTATTTAAAGCATCGATCCGACAAGCTGGAAATAAAAAAAGCGCCCCAAATACACTTAAACAATTATTTTTTCGGTGATGGCTACGGTTTAAGCACCACAGCAAGTAAGGCCGCGCTCAAGCTATTTGCAGCTCATCATATAAACCTCGAATCAACCTATACAGCGAAAACTGCGGCAGCAGTACTGAGTCACGCTCAAGCCGAGAAAGATAAAACTTTTGTCTATTGGCACACGTTCAACTCTCGTGACACCAATCTGCTACCAGCTAGTTCAAAAACCTATGCACTCCCCCAAGAGCTTAAAGCACTACTGACACCCAACACGAGCCTATAAGGGACTAACGAACAATGATAGAACAACTCAACGAACTATTTGAACTGTATCAAGACCCTATGTTTTTAGCCTTTCCCGTCGCGACACTCGCCCTGAGTGTCGGTACTTTTCTTGTCGTTGCCACCCCCTGGACAATTCTTGCTTGGCTTGACCCAGATTGGGCAAAGCCCTATAAAATTCAAGACAAACCCTTCCAGGTAAGAAAATATTTCTGGCCCAATATCGCTAGAATCAGCTTCAATTCGCTGATCATGCTTGTGCTCCTCATTATCTTTTGGCCAATTCTCCGTTATAGCGATATTCACGAAGGCCCTATACCAGCTTGGTACGTCTGGGTAATTCAAATTATCTTTTTTCTTTTGTTGGATGACTTTCTTTTCTATTTAATGCATCGCTGGCTACATGAAAACAAATGGATGCTACGCAAGGTTCACTCGGTCCATCATAGAATTCACAACACCTGCGCATTAGACGGTAACTACTTTCATGTTATCGAGTTCATCTTGATCGGCAGTCTAGCCATGCTCGGCCCTATTTTACTTGGCTGCCATCTTTATGTGCTCTATGCCTGGATTATTATTAGAAATATTGAAGCCGCTGACGGCCATGCAGGCTATGACTTTCCATGGAATCCTTTGCGGTTTTTGCCTTTATATGACGGCCCGGTTTACCACGACTTTCATCATGCACGCTTTAAAGGCAACTATGCCGGGGCGCTTCATTATCTGGATAAGTATTTTGGCACGTACATAAAAGAATATTTACGCTATAAACAAGAACACAAATACCCTGGATCAGAAGTAAAAAACGAAGCACCCGACAGAATTAACTAGCTCAAAAATATCACTACTGATGACAGCCCTATAAAGGTGAGTTCGGCACAATACTTGTCAAAAGCGCCCTATCCAAGCCCATTTCGGGGTACTCTCCTTGCTCATCAGGCCATATTTGATAAAGGTAGTTATAGATCTGGGTTACTAATTCTGGCGCATATAAAGATATAGCCCCCAAAAACAGGCCCATTCCGGTAAGTTGCTTTCTGGGCTTATCTATCACCGCATCAATAAACATTTGTGCCGCATCCTCGGCGCTTACCAGGTCGGCATTTTTATATTCTTTCGTTGGCGCAACCATTTCGGTCTTAACCAAGGGGAATTTTATCGAGGTGACACTTATATCCCGGTTAGCAAACTCTGCAGCCAGTGAGTCACACAACGCATCCATAGCAGATTTGCTTGCCATATAAGGCCCAAAACGTGGCGTGACAGCCATAGTACCCATTGAAGAAGAATGAAGAATATGCCCTCCACCATTTTTGACCATGGAAGGAAGAAGCCCCAAAATCAAGCGCGAAGCCCCAAAATAATTTAACTGCATCGTTCGCTCCAAATCATGGAAACGCCCTTCAGAGCGAGAAAGAGAACGACGAATTGAGCGTCCAGCATTACTAAACAAAACATCAAGTGAAACGTACTTATCCTCTATATAGGTAACAAGCGCGTCACACTCATCAAAATGGGATAAATCACACGTATAGATGTCGATTCGTTCTGGGTCTACACCGCTGGCAATTAATGCCTCTTTACACTCATTTAGTTTATCTTGATGCCGGGCAACCAGAATAACTCGAGCACCATAACTCAGAGCCCGTTTGGCGCTCGCATAGCCAATTCCACTTGAGCCGCCTGTAATTAAAACAGTTTTATTTTTAAGGGCGAGTTCAGCCAAGTTCTCTCTGTTCTTAGCAGGGTCCAAATAGCGATTGTAGTAGTCCCATAACAGATCGACATAATCTTCAAATGCTGGGGCTCGCAAGCCCTGTTTAACTAAAAGTTTCTGTGTTGAATCTGCACTAAATTTCAGGCCTGGCATTAGTGCTGAAAAGACTGACGAAGGAATACCTAGCTTTTCGAAAAGTCCATCGAGAGCGATCTGAACTGCCTTCAATTGCTTTAGCATACCTAGTTGCTTAAACACGCCACCTTGTATACCTGAAGACCTTACAGGCAAAGAAAAGCCAACTTTTGGACCATCTGCTGCACGAAGAATTTGCGTAAAAGCTTTATGTAAAGGTAGTGACTGCGTGCCGGTCAGGTGAAAACAAGTTTGCCCCCCCAAGTCCTCAGACTGACTCAAGAGCAATATAGCTTCAACAAGGTAGTCCCGAGGTACAACATCGAGATTTGCCTTTAACTTAGGAACAAGGATTGGCACCCATGAAGGTAAATATCGCTTTAAAAAACTTACTAACAGGCACATATAGTATGGCCCATCGATTTTATCAATCTCACCGCTTGTTGAGTCGCCTACTACTGCAGAAGGCCGATAAATCCTTAAGTCCATATTATGCTCATCCCTAAAACGACGGGCACAAGCCTCGGACTGAAATTTACTCAAATGATAGGTATGCGAATGCTCCTGACCTTCATCGAACATATCCTCGGAAAAGGTGCCCTGAAAGTCTCCTGCCACAGCCATCGAGCTGAGCATATGAACTCGACCAGCAAAACCTGAAGAAACCAGCGTGCTAAACAAACGCTCCGTACCTTGGACATTCGTTTCCATAACGAGTTTTTCAGGCGCCCCCAGATCGTACACTGCTGCAAGGTGAAAAACATGATCAAAATCTGAAAAACTATATAAAGTCTTATCGAGCCCCATAAACTGGCTATTTAAATCGCCACACCAAACATCCAACGAAGAACCATTGTCTAGCACTAAGGATAAAGCTCGCCACTTAGAAATAAGTTCGCTGCATTTTTCAGTATCAGGATTCCTCACCAACACAAGCAAATCATGCCCTTGCTTAAGAAGACCTTCTACCAAAAGTTTCCCAATAAAACCTGTTGCTCCTGTCACCAAACACCGGCACATAACTGTCTCCTATTATTATTTTTTGAGTAGGAATAGATTTGAATTATTAGATATTTACAGCTTAGATGGAAGCCTGACTTACACTTATGGCTAACTCTGTTTACTTTGATAAATGCAATTTAAGGGAATACTAAATCAATTCAACGAGCCCAGTGACGGTCAAATTGAACCTGAGCGACCTTAATAGTGTGAACCTTATCCCATTCATTTTTGTTAGATTTTTTTTCACTATGTAAGACAGATATACTCAGTGGTTAATTGTATTTACATGCCCTAATAAAATCATCATTACATAATCAGGATGCATTCGCTAATGAGAGCTTTATTGCCTAACCTTCACTCTTTGCTAGGATCGCTAACACTGCCACTAGGCATTTTCTTTTTGACGGCATGTACCACCGACCATAAGACGCCTGTGGATCCACCTGAGGTGAATACCTATAACGCCTATATTAATACTGTTGATAACACTATCAGCTACTACACTATCAAGAATGACAACCTTATAACCTACAAGCTCGCCGATTTTGCTGAAGCAACTAACGACTTTCAGACCGCACTAGCTTTCGACATAGATGAAGAAAAACAAGGTTTCGAATACATAGCCTATGTAACGAGAAACTCGCAAGAAGAAAGCGTTATAAACCTCTTCGATCTCGACAAAGCCAACAATAACAAACATTATGTATTAGCAAATCTAAGTAGCCATATTTGTGGTATCTCAGCTATTAGAATGCCTACAACCCACGCTTTTCAAGACCGAAAAGAGTCCAATGTCAGCACTAAACACCTTCCTGAAATCATCCTTCATGTTTCGGCTTCAACCGCTTGTGATGGCGATATTTTCTATGAAAAAATTGATTTTTCTACTCTGATTGATGAGAACATCTTCACAATCTTTGAACACAGCGTCGTTTCTGAGGGAAAACAAGATCCCGAGTTAGTTATTGACTACGATTCAGCAAAAGTAATTTCATCAGTATGGCAAGGAAACTATGGCTACCTTAGCTATAACAACAACTCTTCCGAACTATCTTTTAACTATGCAGAAATAGACCGTTTTAACGAAATACAAACAATAGAATGGAGTACACAACTCCCTTTCACAGAACCCCTTACTTTTACTCAAGTATCAAATAACAAGATATTGGCCCAGCAAGGATCTAACTTATTTGTTATACCAACTTCATATCTATTTACTGTCGATGACCCAACAAGTAGCTCAACTCCTATACAAGCACGCATTAACGCTATATTTGATACGCCAACATTAACGCTCAACGGTTATACAAACCTTACCCTTAATACCAGCCAGCCAGTTCAGCAAAGTAACTTTGTAATCCAGGTTGAAAACGACCTTTATCTATACGAAAGTGATCGGTTTGAGCTTATTTATAGTAATAGCAAGAGTACGGAAGATGTTTCGCTAACTTATCGACTAAACAGCGCAAACGAGTTGCTACTACTTACCGAAGAGACTGGAAAAGATGACTTGCTAACTGTCATTTATGAGACAGGAAACGAGAGCAATATAGATGAGTCCGAAGAAATTTCGATTTACATCAATGACGATACATTCCACTTCAACTCCTACAATAGCGAGTCAGGCTCACAAGCGCATATTTTGACGAAAAAGAACAGCAACTACGAACCAACAAGCTTCGAGGAAAGCACCCTCATTTTTGTTAAGGATATGAGAAATCAAGATGACTTACCTTTACTCATATCATCGTCGCCAGTTAAGAATGTTAGTGGGACGCGGCAGCTTTCTGGAGCCTATCTGTATAAATATGATGAAGACAAAGATAATGGCCGTGCGCTGGCACAGTCATCACGAGAGAATGAAAATGGGAATAAAGAGCACCGCTCCGTTGACTTTAGCTACGGTATCTTCCATGAATTATCAAACCTCGAATTCATGAATGGAAGCGTCATCAACGATTATTATAGCTTTCTAAACTTTGAAGCGACCTACTCTCTTGAGGGGGTCGAGCAGCGCGCCAATTTCAGCTTCATTTTTAACCCCAGTCAAGAAACACCAGATCCTGATATTGAAGATCAATCTCTATCGTTATTATTAGTCGATGGCATGTAGTTTTTGAGCAGCGTTCATTGAGTTTACGCATTTACAAAAGGAATAGGGTTACCAAGCAGATGAAAATGCATTCACGACTTTTAATATTAGCCATTTTGATGATGGGTATAGCAGCTTGCTCTGAGTCAAACAAAACCACCACCGAGTTGCCACCAATAATCGAAAATTTGAACTTTCCATTTATTAAAAACAACTCACTATATGAGTTCGACCCGGAATCAGGCGAAAGCAAGATTGTAGAAGCCCATTTTACCGAGGACAGCGCAGCGCGACTTTCTCTATTCATTGGGCCAGACGATGAAAACCCAACTTTAGTTAGCTCTCCTGAAGGCCACATTGTATATCTAGACACCGACGAGGCAGAAGAAGTTCAAGGTGACGACAGCAATTCTTCACTTATACACACCTTGCTTCCTGAGCTTATTGCTTACAGCAAAGGTTCCTCTATATTTTTATTCGAATTAGTGACTCGCTATGCCCACCCAATTGTCAATTTTGAGCCTGTGGATGGCAAGCCCCCTCTTATTTGCGATATTCGGCCGTCTCTAACCCTTGATGAAGAAAACCGACTCATTGATGAGATACTGTACAAAAATGAACATAAACTATATGTAAAAACAGCACCCGAGGACTGTGCTCTCAGCACATTCAATTACTACCAAATTGACCTAGAACAAGACCCAGATACCGAGTATGAGATTCGCCGTATATCTATCAATAGCCATACTCATGTTAGTAGCCACTCCCATACTCATACAGATGACCATGACCACGATCACGCCTACGAAGCTGGCGAGATTGGCGATGATGGCTTGCCTTTCGACCCTAACAACCACCCTCACTACCACACCCACGAGCACGATTTTTTCTACGGTAACCACGAAGAACATTTATACCTAAGTAAAGAGGAAATAGATGAAGTCCACTCTTTAGCAAGCAACCAGGAAACCTCGTTTGAGAAAAGTCAGGCCTGGGTTGGACGAGTAACAAATTCAAGTGAAGCCTTAATGTACGCCGAGCACCCGGTTTATAACACCTCAACCAAAGAGTTTGGCTACCTTGGATTTAACTACCTAAAGAATCAATATGAATTCTATATTAAAGAATCTGATCGTAATTTTGACACTCTCGAATACTCATTTGGTCTTACTGAGCTTGGCGTTGAGCTAATCAACCGAGACCCAAACTATAAGAATAACCAAGATCAATGGTTCACCTATATTGAGAATGCTATTCTGTTCAGACATAACGACGCCTTAATTAAACTCCCCACTCTAGCAATATTTGATCGCGGCCATGTTGAAGAACGTGAAGATCGCTTTGAAACACCAATTTTTGTATTTCAAAACCCTGAAGACTCTCAACTTTCCTATCATCAAGAGACTGATAGACTGTATATACGTGACGGACTTAATCTTCATATGATTGAAGGTGTATCCACCGAAGAGACCCTTACCACGCTCAAGGAGTATTCAGCGGCAGAAGTAGAAGACATTCGAATGATCAGCACATCGCAGAACATCATCATTCGCAAGTTTTTTGCTGAAGATAACCAGCAATCTAACATCGACTCCAGCTCCTCGGTCCAGTTAACCGGAGATCTAGGTCTTTTTATAGAATCGGCAGGGCTTCCTTCATCAGATACTTATACGAGCTATATTGAGGGCAGCGACGACAACATACTCATTCACCTCGAGCGTGAAACTGACGGCCAGCCACAATTGTTTGCTCAAAATTTCGACAGCGAACTCTATACAAGTCATTTCCCAGATATTGCGAACTCAATATGGGGACGAATTTCCAACTTATTTGATAGCTCGGGTGCCCCCGTAGAACAGG
The DNA here is from genome assembly GCF_001635235.1 of Oleiphilus sp. HI0117. Classification (NCBI taxonomy): domain Bacteria; kingdom Pseudomonadati; phylum Pseudomonadota; class Gammaproteobacteria; order Oceanospirillales; family Oleiphilaceae; genus Oleiphilus; species Oleiphilus sp. HI0117. The sequence continues at coordinate 8,426 of NZ_LWGA01000592.1, forward strand.
CTATCATCAACTCAAATGATACGACATTACTAAGTGTTGGAGAGAAAACTATTCCCGCTCTCATTAACCCTAATATCTATCAGTATAATCAAGATCATGACTTGGGGCATGGCGCTCTAATAGGGACTTTGCCTGGCAACATCGCAGAGGTTATCGATATTGACATAAAGAGCCAATTTCATGGTGAGGTGAAAGTTAAAGATAGCTATGAACATGACGCACCGGTCAAGACCTACTTCTTTCCGAGCAGCCTTTCTTTCATCAACCCGACAGGCTCTTTTGGCGACATGAAGTTTATGTATGACGATACTTCTGAAGAACCATCAGAGAGCGAAGAACTCCTCGAAGAAGCACCTTAAAAAGGCCCAGTGGCGAATACTCTATTCGCCACTCAACAGCCTTGGAACACGAGTAGTAATACTACAAAATAACTCGTAGGCAATCGTACCAGCCAAAGATGCAAGCTCGTCCGCCTTAATATAATCCCCCCACAGCTCAACAGGACTGCCAAGACCACAAGAAGGAATATCCGTTATATCAATTGCCAACATATCCATCGATACCCGCCCTACAAGCGGGGCTCGAACAAAGGATTGTGACGCGGAATCAAAAACCGCTACCGGCGTTCCATCTGGTGCATGTCGGGGATAACCATCACCATAACCGCAAGCGACTGTTGCAATTCGTGATTCACGAGATGCTCGCCAGCGGCCGCCATAGCCAACACGCTCTCCGATAGAAAGCTCTCTAACAGCCATGATTGCAGACTTTAATTTCATCACCGGCTTTAAATCAAAATTCTGGTCTTGCTTCTCTGGTGACGGCATTGCGCCATATAAGATAATACCAGGTCGAACAATATCTTTATGGCTATGAGGATAATATAGAATACCACCGGAGTTAGCCGTGCTCAGTAAGAGCTCATCCGACTCAATATCTTGTATAACAGAATTAAAGCGCTGAAGCTGCTGATCTACCTGCTCCCCCCCTGGCAAATCACTTGCTGAGAAGTGCGTCATACAAGCATAGAGCGAGAGGTACTGATTTGACTCAATTCGCTTCAATGCAAGTGCAAAGTCCTCGCTATTCATACCCAGGCGATTCATTCCGGTATCAAGCTTTAAGCAAACTTTATACTCAGAAGCCTGAGTTTGATTTTCAAACAGCGCCAACTGCCATAAGCTATGGACCACCCAAATCACATTGCTTGTATCCTCGATACAGGCCTTAGCAAAAGGTCCTTCAAGTACCCATATTCGATTAGCGAGCTGAGCCTCACGCAATTGGCGCATTTCTTCGGGAATTGCCACTGCCAAGTCATGCTGGCCAGCAAGCCTTGCCATCTCGATCAGACCATGACCGTAGGCATTGGCTTTAAGCACCACCATTAAAGAAGTAGCCTTCGATATTTCTGCTGCACGCTTTATATTATGACGAAAAGCCTGCCCGTCTACTTCAAGATATAATGGACGACCGCCTGAAAAGCCCTCACCCTCAAGACACAAATTAACACCTTCTGCCCGCCTAAGCTTTTCGATCAAAACTCGTTTCCATAATCAGCGTGAGACAAATCATTAAATTTAGTATATTGCCCCTGGAATGATAATTTACATTTACCAATCGGCCCGTTACGCTGCTTACCAATGATTATCTCGGCCATACCTTTATCAGGGCTATCCTCGTTATAATAATCGTCACGGTAGATAAACATAATAACATCGGCATCCTGCTCGATTGCTCCTGACTCACGCAAGTCTGAGTTCATAGGGCGCTTATCCGGCCTAGACTCCAAGCCACGGTTTAACTGAGACAAGGCTACCACCGGACAGTTCATTTCCTTCGCCAAAGCTTTTAAAGATCGCGATATCTCAGAAATCTCTGCTGTTCTACCTTCCGTCATGCCAGGAACCTGCATCAGCTGAAGGTAGTCGATCATGATGAGACCTATATCCTGCTTAATTTCTCGCGCGACACGCCGAGTTCTAGATCGAACCTCCGTCGGGCTCAAACCTGCCGTATCATCAATAAAGAGGGGCTTGTCTTTGAGCATGCTCACCGCAGAGGTCAAGCGTGGCCAATCATCCTCTTCCAGCTTACCGGAACGTACTCTGGTTTGGTTAATCTGCCCTAATGAGGAGATAACACGCATTAGTATTGAGTCAGCCGGCATTTCCATACTAAATACTAATACAGGCTTCTCTGCTTTAATTAAGGCGGCCTCAACCAGGTTCATTGCAAAGGCCGTTTTCCCCATCGAAGGTCGAGCCGCAACGATAACCAGGTCCGAAGGCTGAAGACCGGAGGTCATCTCATCCAGGTCTCTAAAACCCGTCGTGACACCGGTAATACCACCCGAGGCATTAAACAGCTCATCAATACGTTCTAGCGTCTTGGTTAGGATAGGGTTTACTGATTGAGGCCCTTCACTGTCTTTCCCACCACTATTCTCAGCGATCTGGAAAACCTTCCTTTCAGCCTCATCTAGAAGCTCTGAGGTTGTCCGCCCCTGGGGGTTAAAAGCACTGTCTGTAATTTCTCCCGAGGCACTTATTAATCGTCTAAGTACTGCTCGCTCATGAACGATTTCTGCATAGGCCCTAACGTTAGAAGCGCTTGGCGTGCGCTCGACGAGCTGCCCCAGATAAACCATACCGCCAGCATTTTCGAGCTCGCCCATTTGTTCAAGCTCTTCAGCAACCGTCACTACATCTAGAGCATTACCACCCGTCGCTAACTTAGCAATTACTCGATAAACCAAACGATGATCTTGACGATAGAAATCCTCTTCCAGGACTTTGTCACCGACTACATCCCACTTACTGTTGTCCAGCATCAAGCCACCCAGTATTGACTGTTCCGCTTCGATTGAGTGGGGAGGTATTTTTAGTTTCTGTGTATCCTGATCAAGTACTGACAAGACTCTCACCTCTGATAGATCATAAAAGTGCAATGCTTAGTTTTGTAGAGCATAAATGAATACGGCCCGAAATATAATATATATTCGGGCCGTATCAGAGAGTAATTTATATTTTCAAATCACTCTACCATGGCAACGTTTCTTACCATGTTTAGTCAAAGCTATCTGACTACTTATTTCAGAAGCTTATTCCGCAACAATGATCAATTTAATGATCGCTGTTACTTCACTGTGCAATTGAATCGCAACATCAAACTCACCAACGTTACGAATCGCACCTTCAGGAAGACGAACTTCTGATTTAGCAACTTCAACGCCAGCAGCCGTTACTGCATCCGCAACATCGCGAACACCAATTGAACCGAATAACTTACCTTCGTCACCCGCTTTGGAAACGATAGTTACTTCTTTCTCATTCAATTGCTCAGCACGCGCTTCAGCAGCAGCAAGCTTCTCAGCAGCAGCTTTTTCAAGCTCAGCACGACGTGCTTCAAACTCAGCAACATTTGCTTCATTTGCCGCTACAGCTTTACCGTATGGTAATAGGAAATTGCGACCGTAACCTGCCTTAACAGTTACCTTGTCACCCAAACCACCTAATTTTCCAACTTTCTCGAGTAGAATAACTTCCATCTCGTGATCCTCTATTTTCTAGATTTCTCAAATTAGTTTCATGTAACTAATCAGCGTTTCATGCTTTTACTATTCTGGCGCCTGCATTCTAGCTCTAAAGTCGACCAAACTATCTAGTAAGGCTAACAAAGCTATCAGCATCAATACAGTTGGAAACAGCAATATGGCCGAGAAATAAATGCCAATTAACCACTGCCCGCCAAGCTTTCGCTTCGCTATCACGGCATGCACCAAGGCAAAACCGCAAACCATAATCGGAACCACAGCGACTGCGATAACCAAGGCAGGACTCACGCCCAGCACAGGTAAGATCACAATCAACAAAACCAGGCCCATCACCATACGCGCAGTTAAGCGTATCTGGTGAAACTCCTCTCGCCAACCACCCGGGTTATACAAGCTTGCCTGCCAGGATCGCGCTAAAAACAGCGATATAACAGCCATCCCGAAAAAGGATGAAGCAAAGCTTGCTACCAGTAGCAATTTGAAACCTTCTTGTAAATTAGCATCGTATTCTTGCTGCGACTCTTCTGCGAGCTGCTTAAAGAACTCTTCAGCCAACCCCATTAGGGTTTCAATCAACTCTGGCATAAGATAAGGAGCAACAATGCCTGTAAGCAGGCTAATTACTCCTCCGGCAGCCAGAGTGGCTTGCCAGGAGACGGTTGATCTTAATATCGCTGCCATAAGCAGAACCGATATTAGAACCACCAGCGCTCCGGGATCTTGCATTCCAGACCACCATGCCAAAGCAGGAATAGTTGCCCAGATAAAAACATTAAGACCCTGACTCAAGCCCTTTCGCAAGGTAACCAACCCAACAATCGCCGCGCCGAACCAAAACATCATTGGTATCATTACGCTAACGCTTGCCAAAACTGCTGCTTGCCAAGGTCCTCGCATGGCTAACTTAGCTAAGTCATGCATCAGGATATTCTCAATTTATAGCTAATTAATTACTTTCAATAATCGTAAAACGATTAACAAACAATACCCGGTCTTATTCGTGGTGATTGTCTGTGTAAGGTAAAAGTGCCAAGTAACGAGCGCGCTTGATAGCAGTTGCTAGCTGACGCTGGTAACGAGCTTTTGTGCCAGTAATACGGCTTGGTACGATTTTACCAGTTTCTGTGACATAACCTTTCAAAGTGTCCAAATCTTTATAATCGATTTGTTTTACACCTTCAGACGTAAAGCGACAAAACTTACGACGACGAAAAAAGCGAGACATAGTCTTCTCCTAAAATTAAATTACTCTTCTGATGCCGCTTCGCTGTCACCAGCGCTTGCATCTTCAACTTTCTCTACAGATTCTTCAGAGCTTGACTCTTGTTCAGCTGGGCGCTTAGGCGCAGAGCGACGGTCATCTCTACCTTGAGAAGCTTTAATAGGAGATTCTTCAGTAATCGCTTCCTTCTGACGAATAACCAAATCACGAATGATGGCATCGTTAAAACGGAAGTTGTGCTCCAACTCACCCAAAGCATCGCCGCCACATTCGATATTCATCAAAATGTAGTGTGCCTTGTGGATTTTGTTGATTGGGTAAGCCAAGTGACGGCGACCCCAGTCTTCTAGACGGTGAACCTGGCCACCGCTATCTTTGATAACACCAGTATAACGTTCAATCATTCCTGGAACCTGTTCACTTTGATCAGGGTGCACCAAGAATACGATCTCGTAATGACGCATATTTTCTCCCTTCGGGTAATAGCCTTTTAATGTCGACCACATCGGCCGTTTAAAAAGCAAGGAGTTACAAGTACACGGTAAAGTCTATTCCTTCCATAAGAAAGGTATAAGCTCCCCGCAGATTTTAGAGCGCGATATTCTAGAGATAAAACCATCAAGGTGCAAGACCTTTGCAGTAAGTTCGAGACCTTATCGCCTAATGACTCACCATTAATACTTATTATTGAAGTAAACGCTTAGAACAGGAAGCCCGGACTCTGCATGAAAACCCGCACCTATCCACAAGTTTCCAATTGCCGCCAGTACACCATCAATATAAATCAAAGGATAAGTATCACGTCGCCAAGGAGGAATACCCGCTTCTTGAAAAAGGCTTTTAAGGCTACGCCCCGGCCCGTCAGGTCTAGTCCTGAGCGACTCCCCTCCAGCACGAGATTTTATCTGCAACTCAAAACCTGCCCCGGGCACGGCGAGCTGTATACGACCTGAATCAGCCTGCATGCTTACATCCCCACTTTCATAAGCACACGATATATTCTGAGCTGCAATTTCAACATTATAAACTTGACCACGCCGCTTAAATTGCCGAGTTTCGCTATAAGATTCACTGCCGCCCACAGGTTTACGCTGGCAATAAATTCCCCCTAGATAACGGCGCAATTCAAAACCTGACCATTGGACAATAGGATTAGCATCTGGCTTGGCTGAAATCAGCTCAGTAAAAACTCTTCCCAATATACGCTCTGAAGGCTGCGGGCAATCAAAGTTATCAATCCAAGCTCGTAACAAGATCTTCTGATCTCTCTCTCTATAAGATGATAAAACTGAGATATCGATGACTTTTTCACCCTGAGCGCGCTCAAGCAACAAGCCAGAATCAAATTGCTTTACACACCAATCATCAATAAAGCTTTGCGTTTCACTTGCTTTACACGCAACCTGCGCAAGAGCCTCGGTAGAATTTGGCCAACGCTGTTCAAGTAGAGGGAGAATTTCATTCCTCAGAAAGTTTCTATCAAAGACTGAATCACTATTGCTTTCATCCTCGACCCACTTCAGACCCAAACCTTCCGCTTCTAACTCTAAAGCCCTTCTCGAGACCTCAAGCAAAGGGCGATAAATAACAGTTCCACAAGACATAAGCCTGCTAGGCGGAATAGCCGATAAGCCCTTAACACCACTACCGCGCAATGCCCTAATCAACACCGTTTCAGCCTGATCGTTTTGATGATTGGTGTGTAAAGCAATTTGATTCTGGCTTGTTGCTTGAGCGCGCTCAGGGTGAAAAAGTCATCGATATCTCAGTTTTATCATCTTATAGAGAGAGAGATCAGAAGATCTTGTTACGAGCTTGGATTGATAACTTTGATTGCCCGCAGCCTTCAGAGCGTATATTGGGAA
>NZ_LWGA01000593.1:0-286 GCF_001635235.1 Oleiphilus sp. HI0117
CGCAACACATGAGGTAAAATGGTTTTGGGTGAAAGGTCATAGTGGTGATCCAGGTAATGAAATGGCTGACCAGCTTGCCAATCTCGGAGTTGACTCGGTTATTCGAAAAGACAGTATTGGTAAGGTTCATGTGATTGATGGAGTTGAAGGGTGAGGCAGGTCGTACTTGATACAGAAACCACCGGTATAAATCCTCAGCTTGGCCACAGGATAATCGAGATTGGTTGTGTCGAACTGATTGACCGTAAGCTGACAGGAAATCACTACCATGTGTATATCAATCCAG
>NZ_LWGA01000594.1:0-301 GCF_001635235.1 Oleiphilus sp. HI0117
AACGAGTCAAGCAGAATGTGTTCTGCGCAACTAAATCAGGACACTTTTCTTAAAGAGTTTTCGTACTCGATTGGCGACATATCTTCGTTAGAAGTATGGAGCCGCTCTAAGTTGTAATAACGCATGTAGTCAGCCACATCATTTTTCATATGCTCTCTCGTTGGCGGGGGCACTTTCAAAACCCAGTCATGCTTTAAGCTTCCAAAGAACCGCACCACAACAGAGTTATCCCAGCAAGCACCTACATCCCCCATGCTAGCTCTGATGCCATAATTACTCAGCAGTGTGCGATAACGCTTGC
>NZ_LWGA01000595.1:0-288 GCF_001635235.1 Oleiphilus sp. HI0117
CTTGGCTTCATTCAGAATCTCTCCTAAGCGCTGTGAGTTCTTTTCGGCCGAAATTACCAGACTACTTGTCTCTTCATTTGCTTGGATTGCTTCAGCTAGTGATTCTTGCCTTATGCGAAAAGCATAGCTCTGGCCAAGCCATATAATGATCATTGGCAATAAGTAGCCGGAATAGGTGTCTATAAGTTTCTGGCTTTCACTGAAAGGATAGTTGTTCCATACCACACCGCTGCGATCGAAGTACACCAATAAGCCAATGCTAGTGAATGAGGTGCAAAACCAAAATAG
>NZ_LWGA01000596.1:0-661 GCF_001635235.1 Oleiphilus sp. HI0117
AACGCCATCAGCCCGAAAAGACGCTCCTCTATCAATTGGTTCAGGAACATTATCCTGTCTTTAAGTCCTCGTTGGAGGGTCAGGGACAAAGCTTGCCTCGTTACGTTCAGAGAGAGTTCGAAGATTTTCTCCAATGTGGTCGGCTGGAATATGGCTTTTTGCGTGTCCGCTGCGAGGATTGCCATCATGAACGATTGGTGGCATTTAGCTGCAAGCGCAGAGGGTTCTGCCCCAGCTGTGGTGCCCGCCGGATGGCGGAGAGTGCCGCGCTCTTGGTGGATGAGGTGTTTCCCAAAGTTCCCATACGCCAGTGGGTGCTGAGCTTTCCCTTCCAGTTACGATTCCTGCTGGCTCGCCATCCAGAGCTGATGGGTAAAGTGTTAGGCATTGTCTACCGCACCGTCTCTACGCATTTAATTAGGCAGGCTGGTTTTACCAAGGCTACCGCACAAACCGGTGCAGTGACGTTGATCCAACGCTTTGGTTCTGCGCTCAACCTTAATGTCCATTACCACATGCTATTTCTCGATGGCGTATACGCCGAAGATACCTATGGCCAACGGCGGTTCCATCGGGTCAAGGCACCCACTCAACATGAACTCAATGCGCTCGTTAACACCCTCAGCCACCGGGTCGCTCGCTGCCTGGAAAAACGCGGTCT
>NZ_LWGA01000597.1:0-685 GCF_001635235.1 Oleiphilus sp. HI0117
AAATAAATTGTACAGGTCGTTGACTTGATAATTTCTTAAGCAACATCCTCTCTAACAAGTTAGATCAGAGTGCTTTATCGTGAAATCATCTCAGCCAGCGCCCACACGAATTGCTTGGTTAATTTTTTAAAGAGCTTGCTTGAGATCCCTCAAGCGAGGCGCGTATTCTACAGCGTCTCATTTGCTTGTCAACGATTTTTTTTAATTTGTTTTCGAAGAAATTTAAATTCAAAACCGAAAACCAAAACCTTTAACAAGCGAAGATAAATTACTGATTTTAATCACTTAATTTATCCTCTATCTCCTTCAAACTTCGCCGCTTTCGAAGCGGTTCGCCTTAAGGAGGTGCGCATTATATAGAGCTGATTCTTTAGGTCAACACCTTTATCAAACTTTCTTTACATTTTTATGTTAGCGAATGTAATTAAGACTTTTCAGTCACTTTATTGCGACCAAGTAACGCATTAAATGGCCCAGATAAAGTATATAAAGCAAAGACCCCAAGCAGTACTAGCGACGGCTCTAACGCAATGACCGCAAAAACCAGAACTATAATAAGCAAGGTAGTAAACGGAACCCTTCTTTTCATATCAAACTCTTTAAAGGAGTGATACTTAACATTACTCACCATCAACACCCCTGCACCCGCAACTATCACCATCGTTAACGCAGTTAACCAGCCCGA
>NZ_LWGA01000598.1:0-568 GCF_001635235.1 Oleiphilus sp. HI0117
ATACGCTTCTTATCTGCTTTGCGCTCTGCAGCTTCCTGTTTCTTACGCTGAGCCTCAGTCATATTGTTGTTAATACAAGATTGTTTCCATTGCTTCACCTGATCAGGGTACAGCCCTTTTTCTCGGCAATACTCACTTAGCTCTATCTCCGACATCATGGCGGTTTCCAGAACAATTGAAAACTTTGCTTCTGGAGACCAGTTATCTGGACTACTACTTTTTGTCACACTTGAACCTGGTAATTGAAATTTATCTCGCCAGGAAGACAAGGTGGATAGGTTTATGTTTTCCTGGGCTGAAAACGTTCTTAATGATAACCCACTTTCAAGCCACTTCTTAACAATGGCTTCTTTAAACTCTTTTGAATAATGCTTCACTCATATTCTCTTACCGCCTCCTATTCAATTATTAAAAATTAACAGAGGCGACAACTATCCTGACACAGGGGGATATTGCTGAGCAGGTTGATATTTGACGTTTTGAATTGATGAAATGAGAGGCTGAGATTGAAACAAATATTATTAGGTTTGACGGTATTACTATGCTTATCAGCATGTAGCAACCAAGC
>NZ_LWGA01000599.1:0-283 GCF_001635235.1 Oleiphilus sp. HI0117
TGCTTTCTCAGTGATCATTTGTTTGTTGATAGCGCTGAGCCCAGAGTTTAAGTGCTGTCTGATCTCGCCAACTTCAGCGACGAATTGCGATAAGGCACTCCGATAATGTTGCTCGTCTCCCAGGCTAGTTCGCAGGCCAATATTTTGGTCGAGCACGCCAGCGGGAAGGCCTGTTGATGAGCCAAAATTATTGCTTGACGAATCAGGGGCCTCGTCAACAAAATTATCAGGCTCAGGCTCAGGCTCAGGCTCAGGCTCAGGCTCAGGCTCAGGCTCAGGCTCA
>NZ_LWGA01000600.1:0-9931 GCF_001635235.1 Oleiphilus sp. HI0117
AGCCTCTGCCGGTGGTGGTGGACGTGGTATGCGTCTGGTTTTTGAAGAGAGCGAGCTGGAAGCACAAATCAAAACAGCTAGTTCAGAAGCTGAGAATGCTTTTGGCAGTGGTGAGCTGATTCTTGAGCGTGCCGTGATCAAACCTCGTCATATTGAAATTCAAGTCTTCGCCGACAAGTACGGTAATGCTGTTTATTTTGGTGAACGCGACTGCTCTATCCAGCGTCGCCACCAAAAAGTGGTTGAAGAAGCGCCTTCGCCATTTGTCGACCCTGAACTTCGCCAGCGCATGGGTGAAGCGGCTGTACAAGCAGCCAAAGCTTGCAATTACGTCGGTGCAGGGACGGTTGAATTCTTGGTCGACTCAGATAAGAACTTCTACTTCCTGGAAATGAATACCCGTTTACAGGTAGAGCACCCGGTGACAGAGCTGATTACCGGTACTGACTTGGTAGCCTGGCAGCTCAATGTAGCGTCAGGTCAAGTATTGCCCAAGACTCAGGATCAAATCGAACTTAATGGACATGCCATGGAAGTTCGCCTCTATGCTGAAGACCCTGCAAATCAGTTTTTACCTCAAACGGGCCCGGTCCACCTTTGGGAGCCAGCTCAAGGTGACGGTTTACGTATCGATGATGGCATTATAACCGGCCAAACCGTCTCGCCTTTCTATGACCCAATGTTAGCCAAGATTATTGCCTATGGCGCAAACCGTGAAGAAGCGAGACGTCGTTTGATCCGTGCTGTTGAAGAAAGCACCCTATTTGGCTGCACCGTTAACAGTAACTTTCTATGCGAAGTACTACGACATCAGGTGTTCATCGATGGCGAAGCCACCACAGCCTTTATTGGTGACGACTTCGTTGACAGTAAAACTCTCAGCAAACAGACGCCTTCAGCATTGGCTGTTTCGCTCGCAGCCATGATCTCTTACTTGGAACAAAGCCCGTCTCGTACGGCAAGCCAACTTTCCCCTTGGGGCAACGAATTATCTGGTTGGAGCAATACTGGCAAAGCTCCATGGCCTTACCAGTTAAAGAGCGGTGAAGACAAGTTCGACTTGAGCCTGGAGCAAAACGAGAACGAATATTTAATCAAACAAGGTGATAATGAAACACGCATCGTATTAATGGGTAATGTGCCTGGCGTACTCACCTACAGTGAGCAAGGTGTGCGCAAAACCTGTCGCTATAAAGTGGTCGGGGGACAGATATTTATACGCCTAGAGAGCGAGTATTTCTGCTTTGAAGATTGCACTCATCAAGCGGCCGAAGCTCAAGATGGTTCAGGGTCTGGGAAAATTAAGGCAAGCATGGATGGCGCAATTATTGAAGTACAAGCTGAAGTGGGTATGAAAGTCGAGAAAGGACAAACGCTTGTTATTCTCGAAGCCATGAAAATGGAGCACCCTTTAAAGTCTGACGTTAATGGAATCGTCAAGGCTGTGAATGTTGCCCAAGGTGATCAAGTTAAATTGCGACAGCTGCTTGTCAACGTAACACCCGATAAGGCCGAATAAAGATGGGATCATTAGTTAATAAAACGATTATTATAACCGGCGCAAGCCGCGGCATTGGTCGAGAAATGGCACTTAAGTTTGCCGCCGATGGTGCGAATATCGTCATCGCAGCGAAATCAGCTGAAGCTCACCCTAAACTCCCCGGCACAATTTTCAGCGTTGCCGAAGAAGTTGAACAAGCTGGAGGACAAGCACTCGCCTTTCAAATGGATGTCCGAGAAGACGAGCAGGTTAAGGCGCTCATTGAGGCAAGTGTTGAAAAATTTGGCGGTATTGATGCGGTTATTAATAATGCTGGCGCAATCAAACTGATGAACTCTGAAATGCTGCCTTTGAAGCGTTTTGACCTAATGTATCAGATCAATACTCGCGCCGTACTGAGCTTATCAACGGCTGCGCTACCTTGGTTAAAGAAGTCTGAATGCGGCCATATTCTGAGCCTCTCACCACCCGTTAACCTCGACCCAAAATGGTTCCAGCATTATGGTCCTTATACCGTCACCAAGTATGGCATGTCGATGTTGACTATTGGGATGGCAGCCGAATACAAGCGCTACGGAATTGCAGTGAACTCCCTATGGCCACAAACATTAATCTCTACAGCTGCCATCGAATTTGAAGGTGGCGGAAAGTCGGCTCTTGAAAAAGGTCGTAAGCCCGCCATTATGGCCGATGCTGCCTACGAAATACTCACCACCCAAGATTGTGAGCTCAGTGGTGAAGTAATCATTGATGAAGACATCCTTCGCAAGAGAGGCGTGGATGATTTCGATCACTATCGCTACTCAGATGATCCAGATAAAAAACTGATGAACGATCTATTTGTCGATTAAATAAACAGAGAAACGATGAAAGGACTTGAGGAAGATCAATAAGTTGAGCTTCCTTTCATTTTTATCGATCTAGGGCGTCGCAAATCACAGTGGGAAAGTGGTAACATACATTGTAAGCATTTTCCAACGAGTTCTCTTCAGGCCTTTCATGAATACAATGAAAACCGAAAAAAGCCATGTTTTCAATGATAAGCGAGGCCAGGATCGTAGGCAGGATACTGCTCAAGCTCGAAAATATAAAAATAACCGCCGTAAAGCTGATCGCCGTAATATGGAGTTTAGTGAGCTGCCATGGTGGCTACAACGAAACTACGTTGATGTAAATATCACTCCAGTCCCCTCGAAAGCCAAGAAACTCAATAAAACCAAGCTCAAGTCTAGCCAAAAAGTCGGCTAAGCTTTCAAAAGTAGAGACATTGTAAACCTAATTTTCTTATACTAATTCGAAAATAGCGGAGACTGCTCAAATATTCTGTTACTCAAGCAGCCGTTTTCTATAAGCCTACTTAGATCAATTTCATCAATGCTGCTTTTGAAAAGTCCTGCAATTCATCCAAACGCTGTTCTTTCACTTTCAATACCCACTCAGGGTCTTGAAGTAGCGCACGGCCAACCGCGACCAGCTCAAATTCACCTTGGGCAACTCTGTCAGACAATTCAGCAATTCGGCTAGACGCCACTCCCGCCTTGTCAGACATCCCCAAGCTCGAGCCCTTCTCATCGATAAAACTACTATCTAGACCAACGCTACCAACGGTGATTACCGGCTTACCTGTCAACTCCTTAGTCCAACCAGCAAGATTCAAGTCAGAGTTATCGAACTCATTTTCCCAGAATCGGCGTGTTGAGCAGTGGAAAATATCGACTCCGGCTTCAGATAAAGGCTGTAGGAATTGTTTCAGTTCCTCTGGAGAGTTGGCCAACCGTGCCTCATAGTCTTGTTGCTTCCACTGAGAGAAACGTAAAATAATCGGAAAGTCCTCTCCGACCCGAGCTCTGACAGCCTGAATAAGCTCAACCCCAAAGCGAGTTCGCTTGAGCATATCACCACCATATTCATCAGTACGCTGGTTTGTTCCTTCCCAGAAGAACTGGTCAACTAGGTAGCCGTGCGCGCCATGTATTTCCACAGCATCAAAGCCAATACTTTTTGCATCTTCAGCAGCCTGTGCGAAAGCTTCAATAACCTCAGCAATATCTTCCTGCGTCATCGCTACGCCATTTTCTTTGCCTGGCTTAAACAAACCAGAAGGGCTATAGCCCGGTACAGACTTATCAGGCTCTACGCCCTCTTTACGAACTGAACCTACATGCCACAGCTGAGGCGCGATCTTTCCACCTTTCGCATGAACCGCATCAACTACTTTTTTCCAGCCAGCTAATGCTTTCTCACCATGCATGAAGGGGACATTAGGATAACCATTTGCAGCTTTATGACCAACTGGGGTGCCCTCTGTAATGATCAGGCCCACATCATTTTCAGCACGACGCTCGTAGTACGCGACAACTTGTTCATTTGGGACGTTACCCGGTGAAAATGTGCGAGTCATCGGCGCCATCACAATACGATTTTTTAGTTGTAATTTACCTAAGTCCAGCGTTTCAAATAAGGGGCTAACATTACTCATATAAATCTCCTATCTTAACTTTTCAAAGCTATTACTATTGCAAACTACCTACCTGAAGGTAGGCTTATTAAGCAAAAGAAAAGGCTTGCAACACGCTGTCAAAGGACAAGTGCTCAAACCTTTATTTGCGAATTAAATTCTCATATTGCTGCATTGTTTGGTGAAACAAATCCTGGCCATGTAGGCGAGCGTAATAAAGCGCGCCTTTGCAGCTAAAAATAAATAGCGCAGCCATTGCTCGCGTATCTTCAAGCTCAGCAAATTCACCCTGTTCTATACCTTCATCAATGACCTTCGTGACCCAAGCAAGCTCTATATCGTCGAGCTTCTTTATCTGCACCTTAATAGAGTCTGGCAGTTTGCTTAAGTCATTATAGAAGGCACTAATTGGGCATACTCGCTGCTCAGATAAGGCGTGCTTCATCGCGGCACTTAAATAACGTTCCAGCTTATTCCAATGATTTGCTGCACGTTGGTCGAAATAAGCAAGACCTTGGCTAAGCCAGTCATGCGTCCAATCACATAGGGCCAGACCGAGATCTTCTTTCTTAGGGAAGTGATGATGAACACTCGCCTTGGTAATGCCCAGTTCTCTGGATATATCTAAATAACTGAAGCCATCAAAGCCACGGTCCCGAAGCTTATCAGCAGAAAACTCGACAATACGTTGCTTGGTATTCATCAGGGAACCACTTCACTAAAATAGTTTGTTCAATTATTAAACACACCTTACCTACCTGAAGGCAGGTTGTCAAACCTATGCTAAAAAATTGAACATCAACCACCTCACGCAAGCCTGGCTTACCGGCCGGCACCCCGGATATGGGAGTTGACGTGAGTTAATCTAGATGCTATGTAGACTTGAATGAATGGCTAGAACAACTCAATATCACCAGAGCGATTATCGATAGCCTCTATTTCACCTTTGTCGACTAAGTTTTTATAGTTCTTGATACAGTTACGCCCACTCGCTTTGGCATGATAAAGCGCCGCGTCGGCTCTTTCGAATAGTAAGACGCTATCGCAGTTATGAGCCAGAAGGACAAAACCAATACTAACCGTAATATGATCTACTTGGGGGAAGTGATGATCAGCAATTTCTCTGCGCAAATCTTCTAGTAAATCCGCAGCCTCTGAGCGCCCCATACCCTGCAACAAAATAATAAATTCTTCACCACCAAAGCGATAAAGATAATCATCACGCTCAAAAAAATCTTTCATCAAGTTGGCAACAGCAATTAAGGTTTCATCGCCAATAACATGCCCAAAGCGATCATTCACTGACTTAAAATGATCTATATCCAATACAGCAATAACATTCTCATCATTCGACTTAGCATTATCGGTTAATTGCGTGTATTCGAGATCAAAGGAGCGGCGATTTTTTAAAGCTGTAAGCTGGTCTTTATTAGATCGATTTAAATGGCCATGTTGATTAACATAAACCGCGATGAGCTGAACGACTTGATTGATCAAACTGACTTTCGGCTCTATATCCAGCAACATGCTAATTTCTTGCCCGGTACTCAAATGTATCGGAAATACCGTTTCCGGCTCTGCTAGAGCCTTGGTATTAAGTGAAACCTTTGATTCGGATTTAGCACCAGAGACTGGCTGATAAGTGGCGAGCACGACAAGCTCAGTACTGAGTCTATAATCCCCAAGACATAAACGGACATAACCGGGATTTAATAACTTGCCGACCGCGCGAACAAATCGCTCATCAAGATTCTTGGAGGTTTCTGCATAGATCAAATCCACTAAGGATTCACAATTACAGAGATTGGGCTCAATAATTTTCATTAAGGGTCTGCTTGGCTATGTCATGGTCTGATACAAACATAACAGAGCAGAAAGTAAAGTCTAGAGAAGATTTACCGCTAGTAAAACAAAGCCAGCCCCAATTGGCTCAATATACCTGGGACTGGCTTTTTTAGGCTAGCCTTGCATTAGCAAGTAGTCAAAGGCTGCAAGAGAAGCTTTGGCACCTTCCCCCATAGCGATCACGATCTGTTTATAAGGCACGGTCGTCACGTCACCGCAGGCAAAGATTCCTGGTACGTCAGTCTGACCTTTGGCGTCTACAATTACCTCGCCATAGGCGTTCATTTCTACAATGCCTTCCAGGAAGCCACTATTGGGCACCAAGCCTATTTGGACGAAAATGCCTGATAATTCCTGGCGCTTAATTTCACCACTATCACGATCTTCGTATGCTAAGGCAACAACCTTGCCACCTTCAGCCAAGACTTCTTTGGTCGCTACATTACGCAGAATAGTAATATTCTCACGTTTTTTAGCTTGCTCAACCAAGACTTTGTCAGCCTTTAATTCAGGCATAAACTCGTAGATTGTGACAGATTTTACGATACCAGCTAAATCCAAAGCCGCTTCAACACCTGAATTTCCGCCACCAATAACAGCAACATCCTTACCTTTAAAGAACGGTCCGTCACAGTGCGGGCAGTAAGCAACACCTTGACCTATGTTTTCCTTCTCGCCAGGAATGCCAAGCTCTCTCCACTTTGCACCGGTCGCAACAATCACCGTCTTGGTTTCGATCACTTCACCCGAAGAGAGTTCAATCTTATGGTTTTCACCCCCCTGGCCTTTCTCGATGTTCGCGACTCGTAAGTGTTCTCTGACGGTCACGTCATATTCTTTAATATGCTGCTCCAAAGCCGTAGACAATTCCGGGCCGGTTGTTTTAGGCACAGAGATCAGGTTTTCGATCCCCATAGTGTCTTTCACCTGTCCACCAATCCGATCTGCGATGATCGCTACTTTCAAACCTTTTCGAGCACTATACACCGCTGATGCTGCACCTGCCGGGCCACCACCAATCACAACAACATCCTGAACAGGTAGTGCTTCAGCAGGCTCTGCTGCCTGAGTGATGTCGGGGTATTTAGCCATCAATTTCTCTAGTAGGACTGCCTGGTCAATTTTACCGTTAGCGAATACTTCACCATTCAAGTAAACACTAGGCACACCTTGAATACTTCGCTCTTCGATCAAGTCCGGATAGACACCGCCATCAATGGTTTCAGTGGTAATCTTATCGTTGACCAAAGCAAACTGATTCAAAGCCTGGACCACTTCAGGACAATTGTGACAACTCAAGCTTACAAAGACTTCGAAGTTAAGTGCTTCCTGTACACCACTTATGATCGACTTTATTGAATCATCCAACTTCATATCAGTACCCGAAGCGTGAAGCACCGCAAGCACTAGCGAATTGAATTCGTGACCGCCAGGAATACCGGAGAACCGAATTCCCGTATCTTCTCCATCACGTTCTAACAAAAAACTTACCGGGCTTTGCAATACTGATTTTATATCACGTTCTTCAAGTGAAATCTTGTCGCTAACCGATGCGAAACTGCTGAGAAATTCCATCAACTCCGCTTTTTTGTCATGCTCACCTGTTTGCACAACAAAGGTGATATCATTCTGCATATTGGCGGTATAGCCTTTAAGCGCGTTCAAAATGTCATTCGTCAACATTCTCTTATCCTCGTTTTAAATACCTTTGGAGATTCAGGAGGCTCTTATATGAACCTCCTGAGATACTGCTATTTAGCGTTTAATGCAGACTAGATCTTGCCAACCAAATCCAGGCTTGGAGTCAATGTTTCTTCACCTTGTTCCCACGCTGCTGGGCATACTTCGCCGTCATGTTGGTCTACGTATTGAGCCGCTTTGACCTTACGAACCATGTCTTTTGCAGAGCGACCGATACCTAGGTCGTGAAGCTCAGCAACCTTGATGATGCCTTCAGGGTTGGCTAGGAAAGTACCACGTAGTGCCAAACCTTCTTCTTCGATCATTACATCAAAGCCGCGAGTAATGACACCTGTTGGATCACCGATCATTGGGTAGTTGATCGTACCAATCGCCTCACTCGTGTCGTGCCATGCTTTGTGAGTAAAGTGCGTGTCAGTCGAAACTGAGTAAACTTCTACACCTAGCTTCTGAAGCTCTTCGTAGTGCTTCGCCATGTCTTCAAGCTCAGTTGGGCAAACAAACGTGAAGTCTGCTGGGTAGAAAAGGAAGATTGCCCACTTACCCTTTACATCTTCAGTTGTCACTTCTTTAAACTCGCCGTTGTGAAAAGCTTGAGCAGTAAATTCAGGGATTGATTTGTTGATCATGTTCGCCATGTTGTATTCCTCGATTAAGTTTGTGTTGTGTGTTTCGACAGGAATAAGATTAAGCGCGAACAAGAATTAAATAAATTGAATTAAATAAAAGGTGATGTTCAAAAAAACTGAACATTGATCTAAACTCATCACTATTATTGTGAGAAGAGAGCAAGACCATGATTTCACTCAAGCAAATTCACTATGCTTTGGCTGTCGAGAAAACGCTGCACTTCAAGAAAGCTGCTGAAGCCTGTTCAGTATCTCAGTCAGCACTGAGCACCGCCTTAAGTGAATTAGAAAAGCAGTTGGATATTCAAATATTCGAACGAGACAATAAGAAGGTACTGATTACCCCCACCGGAAAGATGTTTCTGCAACGGGCACAAAGTATCAAACTGGAAGTCGACAGCCTTTATCAACTATCGCAAAACCAGAAAGCGCCTTTAAATCATCCGATGACGGTTGGTGTCATTCCAACAGTCGGGCCTTACTTACTTCCCAAAGTCTTACCTGCACTTCGCCAACAATACCCTGACTTCAAACTGACAATTATCGAAGAGCAGTCTCATGTCCTGGTAGACATGATCCGCAAAGGCGAGATTGATACCGCAATTCTGGCGCTACCCTATCCACATGACGGACTGTTAGCCTTTGAGTTCTTTCAAGAAGACTTTTACTGGCTGACGCGCAATGATGCAGAGCAATCAGGTTTAGATGAAATCACCAGTACCGAAATAGATCAGTCAAAACTAATGCTACTCAAGGACGGTCACTGCCTTAAAGATCATGCCCTAGCAGCATGTAAGCTAAGTAATAATGAACAAAGTGAAACACTAGGCGCGACCAGCCTCAACACTTTGATTCAAATGGTGGCCGGTCGTATGGGTAGTACTCTCGTTCCCGAGATGGCCTTAAAGCAGATAAATAGCCAAAGCGATGACCTCAAAGCAATTCACTTGAATGAACCAGGACCTCATCGCAGAATCGCTTTTTTAAGTCGCCCCAACTATATCGGCGTCAAGAACATTGAGTGCTTAATGGAAGTGTTTGCTGAAGAACTTCGTTAAGAAAAAGTGATCATCTACTTCTATTTTTTGAACTATACAAATTGCACATGACTTGCGAAGCTAACAATGCAAACAATCAATAGGAGAAAGTCGAATGAAAAAGATTATCGAGACAATTAGCCCAAAAGCATCAAAGCATAGTAATGACAAGCCTTCTGCATGTAAGTCCTGCAACTACAGCAATGACTACTACCAGGACAGGGTTTGTCGCTAAACCCATCTAACTGTAGGCAAAGCCTTCCACAGCTCGCATGAGGAGTAGCATGGGGCAGAGTCTGCGAGGGGCGGAACCCTCTGCCTACGCGGGCACTAGGTAAACCGACTTCTGTAGGCAGAGCCTTCCATGGCTCGCAAGCGGGCTAGTACGGGGTTGATCCAGCGAAGGCTGGAACCCTCTGCCTACGGCAATCGTTATTTGTTAGATATAAGAAATACTATATTCATTCTCCTTCGAATAGTTCAAAATAAGCCTAAACTCGCTCCCCTAAGCACCAGGTACCATGTCACAAGCATCATATAAAATGCCAGGATCAAAACCTAAGATTGGTCTAAGCGCCTGCCTTGCAGGATTTGAAGTACGTTATGACGGAAAGCATAAACGCTCATCATTGTGCTTAGACGAATTGAGCAAACACTTCTCTTTTGAAACATTCTGCCCTGAAGCCGCTGCCGGTTTTGGTATACCCCGCCCCAAAATGCGACTTACCGGCAACCCTTCCAGGCCAACGCTACGGTATAA
>NZ_LWGA01000601.1:0-958 GCF_001635235.1 Oleiphilus sp. HI0117
CTGATAGGTATAAGGTCCATCCGGGCGATAATATTTTGCTTCTCTTGAGCTAATGGTCCAGTAGATTTTTTTAATGCCCAAAGTTGAACATAGATTCTGCATGGTAAGCTCAAGTTTCTTTCCTTGTGGAACATTTGTTCTGGCAGTTGTTGTGCCAAAATAACCTGTCCCAGTATCTCTTACTATCTCGACTTTCATAGCATCTCCATGAGCCTAACGCCGCAATAAAGGGCGAGCGGCGCGCAGCAGAGCGAGTCCAGCCCACGGGCCCTTTCGTGGGCGATCTTTGATTGCCTGGTTATATTTCATTTGCTACGAGATTAGATTTAACCTTGCCAGAAATTACCAATTTATAAAATACAAACTCAGCGACTAAGCCTGAAAATATTGCCGCTGCAACTGCTATACCCCCGCTAGCAGTTGCCTTTGCTACAGCAGCTAAAACTAAAAACGCTAATGGTAAAGTAATAACAACAGCTATAAGAGCGTGAAAACCATTTATGCGTATTATTTCTTTACAGCCACTGCATTTGATACGCATGGGGTTTGATGACTTTAGCAGATTCATAAAGCCAAACTTTTTGGAGCAAGATGGGCAATTACTCACTATTAGTTTCCTTGTATATTGAACAGTGACAGTGTTTAAAAAATATAACGCCGCGTTAACCGGAGGAGTAATGATGGCAGTTTTTGTGCGTATTTTTGCACAAAAGGTGTCAGCATTACGGAGTCCGTGTTGAACGCCTGGTTAAGTGTTTCCATGTACAAACAAGCTGTACCCACCGCCCCTAATTTCATGGCCACCCAAAAAAACAGTTGCACCAGACTTTTTCTATTTCGGCGGTTTTAATAGAGAATATTTAAGTAGCAAATGATCTAATTTGCCAGAACTCTTAAGTTCTTTTAAACCCTTTGATAGAATATTTGCATAAAGTTTTGCGTTACGTTTTTTCGGAGA
>NZ_LWGA01000602.1:0-530 GCF_001635235.1 Oleiphilus sp. HI0117
AGTTCTTCACTCTCATTTTTTGAGTAATCGACGCCATTAACAGAGTTGAATTGTTTATCAGATAAGCGCATAAATTGACGCTTCCAGTTCGCGATTTGTTGGGAGCTAATTCCAAGTTCTTTAGCAACTTGAGCTTGAGTGACGCCCGGTTTTTCGCAGCGTTTCACTGCTTCTTTTCGGAATTCTTCAGAGTAAGCTTGAGTTTTTTTACGTGCCATGAGCACCTCCACATAAGGTCTATATAACTATAGTAGGGTGTACACTAATTGTTGGGCACTCGGAAACCTAGACATAATGACTCCCCACGTCCCAAAAGAGTGCTGACCTCCTATCGTGGGTTAGCAAAGCCAGAGCCATAATATATGTGTCATACCATATAAGCGGAGGCCAGCACCATGAAAAACAATACCATAATTTTTGTCGGATTGGACACCCATAAGGAGTTCACCGAAGTCGCATATTGCGAAGATCAACGAGGCTCAGAAGTAAAACATCTTGGAAGAGTTTCTTCAGCCAAAGTATCACTTACC
>NZ_LWGA01000603.1:0-287 GCF_001635235.1 Oleiphilus sp. HI0117
CCTAAATAGCTTTCGAGGAGAACCAGCTATCTCCGAGTTTGATTAGCCTTTCACTCCTAGCCACAAGTCATCCCCTCATTTTTCAACATAAGTGGGTTCGGTCCTCCAATCAGTGTTACCTGATCTTCAACCTGCTCATGGCTAGATCACTCGGTTTCGGGTCTAATCCTAGCAACTAAACGCCCTATTAAGACTCGGTTTCCCTACGGCTCCCCTATACGGTTAACCTTGCTACTAAAATTAAGTCGCTGACCCATTATACAAAAGGTACGCAGTCACAGAACAAG
>NZ_LWGA01000604.1:0-788 GCF_001635235.1 Oleiphilus sp. HI0117
CCGGCATAGTCGAATTAACTTTGTTACCCCAGAGCAAAGGCACTTAGGTCTGGATGAAGAAATATTATCGAAGAGGGATGAGCTTTATCGCAAGATGAAAAGAAAGAACCAAATAAGGTGGTCAAAAGCTACGCGGAACTGGGAGAAAGTGGGTGACGTTAAGTTGAACCCGGAGAAGGAAAAACAAGCAGCTTAAATGCTCAGGCGACAACTACCTTGAAAAACGCCGGTTCTGGATGACTGGGGCCTGGAAAAAATGACTCTTGGCCAACGCAACGACTTACTCGAAATAATGGAAGACCGACACGGCGTTCGATCAACCATAATCACGAGCCAGCTACCTATCACGCAATGGCATAAAGCTATTGGCGATGCAACGCTGGCTGACGCCATCCTGGATCGCATACTGCACAATAGTCACAAGCTAAAACTTAAAGGAGAGTCACTAAGAAAGGCAATGAGTAAAATAACTGAATCCGATCACTCGGAGTGATACTATCGAGGTCTAGGCGTTAGGAGATTTAGGTGATCGAATAAAACCAGAATCGATGATCAGATACGCCGGAATACGCAGTCAATTTTCTTTGATAAGTGGCAGAACTCAGTACGTGCTTAAAGTGGGGTACGATGAATCTGTTGAAAAGCTTTCACCTGGTCGTTTTCATATGAAGGTATTAATTGATAGATTAATTGAGGAGGAAAATATCGCTACTTTGAATTTGATGAGTAATGCTCGTTGGCATATTGGCTGGAATCCTAATGAGGTATCGCTAGTCTCTATCTTTATT
>NZ_LWGA01000605.1:0-628 GCF_001635235.1 Oleiphilus sp. HI0117
CGGTGCTCTCGGTGGTTCATCGGTTTATCCCTTAAAGATTAAAACATAAAAGACGGTTCACCACCGAGGACACAGAGCGGCCTGCGGCCTACACAGAGAAAAGATAAAAGCTTTTTTAGATGTGTCTCAATCCCTTCCTCGGTGCAGCGAAGCGCCCGGTGTCCTCGGTGGTTCATCGGTTTATCCCTTAATTAAAGATCAAAACATAAAAGACGGTTTACCACAGAGGGTACAGAGCGGCCTGAGGCCTGCACCGAGAAAAGACAGCGTTTTCTTAAAAGCGCCTTAAGCACGCTCTCAGTATTTCCCTGTTATACTGACAACACTAAGAATTGTTGAGGGTAGGCTGTGCGGCTAAGTTCATTTCAAGTATCAAAAATTAAAGAATCTGTAGAGGCAGTTTTAGGCGCTGAGGCAGAGGTGATTCTTTTTGGTTCACGAGTAGATGACTCCGCAAAGGGGGGGGATATCGACCTTTTTGTTGAGACGGCGCGACAAATTGAAAATAGGGCGTCGGCCGCTGCTCGAATCGCGGCAAAAATTCAGATGGCAATCGGCGATCAAAAAATAGATGTGATTTTGGTGGATGCACTAACGCCGTATCAAACTATTCATAAGCAAGCTAAAG
>NZ_LWGA01000606.1:0-221 GCF_001635235.1 Oleiphilus sp. HI0117
TTGAAGAAAGTGCAGTTAATCTTTTGTATGCAAATGCAGTGGCGGCAACATTTGGGAGCTTAGCTGTTTTACTCCTTATTGCGTTTTCTGTGTCCGACTATATTGATTCGTTGATTCGTTGATTCGTTGATTCGTTGATTCGTTGATTCTTGGCACTTGGGTTCTGATGGGCGTAGCTTTAGCCATTTTTAGAGCCTTAGCATTGGTTCTATTTAGGCTTA
>NZ_LWGA01000607.1:0-539 GCF_001635235.1 Oleiphilus sp. HI0117
GCCAAAACACGCAGTTAAATATTGCGCTGAAGCAAAAAACAATAGCTCCAACGCTGAGCTATCCTTTTACTGCTGCAGCTTCACACTCCCCAAACAAAATCTATCAGGTCGCCACTCCCTATTCCAGACAACTACAATACAAGCGTACAAAGATTACATATTGAGCAACGGTGATTGCGACCTATCTCTCCCGAGGCCTTGTTTAGAAATATCGCAATTGAATGGTGAAGCAACTTACGAGGTTAGCTATGCACTTGGAGGCTATCCAAAATTTGTATTTTTAAATCGCTAGAACGATCGCGACATGCCACAACTATAAAAATAAGGAGCGAATAGGGAAATTGGTAGGACTAGGCAGATTCGAACTGCCGACCTCTACCATGTCAAAATAGACTCGTAAGTTGTTGATTGTTGGTTAAACCGCCCTACCCTTGCCGTATCTTGCCTTCCAAAAAATTGAATATTAAGATCATCATAACTAAATGGCAAGTTTAAGCAATATACCGTAATTACTGGGCTACGAAGCCCTAAGTGAGTAT
>NZ_LWGA01000608.1:0-749 GCF_001635235.1 Oleiphilus sp. HI0117
TTTGGGCTGCTTTTTCGTTTACTTTTTTTGAAGGGGTTAGCGGTATAACCAGTCTAGAGTTTAAATCACTTAACAAGTTGTTCTGAACATCTACAAAATATGGGTAGGTTTTTTTGCTGCTTTTATCTTTATTCAGGTACAGCGTAAATTGGCTCATTAAAAACTCCTAAACGAGTCAGAGAATAAACCGTTTTCATCACTTAGCTTATTAAGTTCATCAATTGCATCTTTGTTTTCTTGAAGCCATTGCTCGCGCTGCGCGTTTTTCACTTGCACAATTAGAGCTTGTTCAAGTGTGGCAGATAAATTTATTTTCAAGCTTTTAGCTTGATTTAAAAGGTCGCTATTTACTGTTAAGTTGGTAGCTTTTTTAGGTGCTTGTTGGTCAAAAAATGTCTGCATGTTATTTGCTCCATATGCGCATATAATATGTGCATCTATGCTATTCCATAAAAAAGCATTTAACAAGCGCCTCCAACGGACAAATTTTACTGTCACCATTTTTGCGCTGCGCTGCAAAACTGCCGCCAGCAAAATTTGCTCGTTGAGGCGGGCGTTATGTTTTCAAATAAAGGATTGGTCAATTGAAGTTTAAGTCTGCGCCTTTGAAAGAAACAAAATTCTACGAAAGAGTTAAGGAACTGGCAGCAGATGAAGTTCAATCGCGTGAAGCAATGATACAACGTTGGCGCTGCGCAGTCGGAAGTGACGGGAAATTCGATGTATTTTTTACTCAATTAATTGGTTCA
>NZ_LWGA01000609.1:0-299 GCF_001635235.1 Oleiphilus sp. HI0117
GGGTTGGGCCTCCTGGAAACAGGTTCGTTGCGCACCCTGACATAAATAAGGCTGATACGATTATTACGAAACCAAACAGTTTATTCTTTAACATATTATGATTTTCCTTAATTTTAAGTTATTGATTTAAGTTGAACCGAGATTTTATCTTATTGAAACTAATGCTGCCTACTAATTTTTCACCTAACGCTTTTATAAACGGCGCACGGCTCTATCGTGCGTCCAACGCAGGCCACGTTTCTTTGTGGCCGGAGTGATGTTTGATGAACTGGTTAGATGTTTTAGAACTCCCAACTACA
>NZ_LWGA01000610.1:0-293 GCF_001635235.1 Oleiphilus sp. HI0117
ATTATTTCTTGAATATATTCTGCAAGTGTAATTTCAGTCGCCTATTTGGGGTCCTAGGGATTTTGCCTCCATATATTGCAAAAACCTCTGAAGCCCCCGTCTGCCGTGGCTTGTAGAGGGGTATCAACTTTCATTTCTAGGTCGATAGCCCTCAATCGGTGGCAGGAAGTCTTCCAGTTTTGGCAGTTCGCCCGTCGCCTCGAACGCGTATGTACCCTGGTAGTTGATGTTCTCTGAAGCTAACGGTGAGGCCCGCTTGACTGTTTCCTGGTATCTGTCATTGCGCTGTTCCT
>NZ_LWGA01000611.1:0-7091 GCF_001635235.1 Oleiphilus sp. HI0117
ATAACTATGACCATAAAGGCAAGCGAGTTGCAGTGATAGGTAGTGGTGCCAGTGCCGCACAAATAATCCCTGCGATCGCTCCGGAAGTTGAACACCTTGATGTGCTTCAACGTACCCCTCATTGGGTAATGCCTCGAAATGATTATAAATTTAAAGGCTGGCAACGTAAGTTGCTTAGTAAGAGTTGGGCCTACTTTGCTTTACGTTTCTTGATCTACTGGTGGTATGAATTCCGTGTTATTGGCTTTAAATATTCAGATTTGGCATTGAAGGTCTTGGCGAAGAACAAAGCTGAAAAGCATATTCGCAAACAGATCAAAGACCCGGACTTACAACGAAAAGTGACTCCCGACTTCACCATAGGCTGTAAGCGGGTAATTTTATCAGACACGCTTTACCCAGCTTATTGTCGAGATAATGTCACCTTATTCGATAAGAATAATGGCATAAAAGAAATCACCGAGAAGGGTATTGTGACTCAGGACGGTGTCGAGCACGAGCTGGATTTGATTGTCTACTCAACCGGTTATGATGCTACTGATGGCGTGATCTCATATCCGGTGGTGGGTAAAGGCGGTAAGACCTTAGCTCAGGCATGGAGTGACTTCCCCAGAGCTTATTTAGGGACGAGTGCGCCAGGCTTTCCAAATTTGTTTATTGTCACAGGGCCTAATACAGGCATTGGTCATACCTCCGCTTTGTTTATTATTGAGTCGCAAATGAAATACATCATGAACAGTATTTCGGCGCTTAAACAAAGTGGCAAAAAAGTGATCGAAGTCAATGTAGATGCTGAGGAGAAATATACCGATTTAATTCATCACGAGATGGCCAAAACGGTTTGGCAGCGTGGCGGTTGTAACTCTTGGTATAAGAGCAAGAGCGGAAAAGTGATTGCCATGTTCCCGGGGTTTAGTTTTACCTTCAGACGCTGGGCTAAGAAATTTAAACGCCAAGATCACTCTTTTAACTCTTAAGTAGTAAAAACGATGAAAAAAATAACAAGTTTTAAAGACAGGGTAGTGGTGATAACAGGGGCTGCCTCGGGTATGGGGCGCGCCTATGCGCTGGCTTTTGCTAAGCAAGGTAGTCATCTGGCTTTGTGTGACTATGACGAGGAAGGCTTAGGCGAGACGATCTCGTTGCTACCAGAATCACAAAAAGTCTTTGCACAGGCCTTTGATATCTCAGATGAGCAGGCAGTGTTTGAGTTCGCCGATCAGGTTAAACAACACTTGGGTCAAGCATTTATGCTTGTCAATAATGCGGGGGTTGAAGGCAGTGGTGAGCCGGTTTGGGCGACAGAGCAATCATATTTTAAGCGGGTGATGGATGTTAATTACTATGGTGTGATTCATGGTACTCGCGCATTTCTATCTGACATGCTGGCTAATAACCAAGGCGTGATTGTGAATGTCTCAAGTATCTTTGGCCTGACGGGAACACCCAATCATGCTGATTATTGTGGTAGTAAATTTGCCGTACGAGGTTTTACCGAAGCTTTAATGGTCGAATTATCGGCCAGTGATATTCAGGTACACCTTCTACATCCAGGGGGGATTCGAACCAATATCGTAAGGCATGAACATGCCCGAGACTTTTCTCAGAACTTTCTGACTACTGAACCAGAGGATATTGCCGAACATTTAATTAAGTCAGTTAAGAAAAATAAGCCTCGTATTGTCTATGGAAATAATGCTATTAAAGTGTGGTTGGCTTCCAAACTGTTGCCTTTACCGCTTGTTTGCGCGATGGTTTGGTCAGAAATGAAGAAGGTTATCGACCTTCGAGCGTATAAATACAAATAAGGATATTGAAATGTTGATAAAAAGTTTACTGGCTTTAGCTGCCATTTTGTTAGTTTTTGTGGGTGCCACGTTCATCGCTCCGGCTCCAATGGGTAAAGCGGTCTA
This sequence comes from Oleiphilus sp. HI0117, assembly GCF_001635235.1. Taxonomy (NCBI): domain Bacteria; kingdom Pseudomonadati; phylum Pseudomonadota; class Gammaproteobacteria; order Oceanospirillales; family Oleiphilaceae; genus Oleiphilus; species Oleiphilus sp. HI0117. The sequence goes on from NZ_LWGA01000611.1 coordinate 1,914, forward strand.
TGAATGGGCTGCTCCCTTCGAGGCTGGTTTATATGGCTTGGAAAAGGCTCAGGTAAATATTGGCGAGATGGATATTTATCTCTACCAAAATGAAATAAAACCTGAGCGTCCTACTATCGTTATGTTGCATGGCTATAGTGCCGATAAAGATGTCTGGCCACGTTTTGCTCAGTTTTTTAGCGAGCACTATAACGTGCTAATTCCTGATATGGCTGGTCATGGTGAAACGGGCTTCCATAAAGATTGGGATTACGGTGGACCTGCTCAGGTTGAACGTATCATCGCTTTGCTTGATAAATTAGCGCTCGATAAAGTTCATGTTATTGGCAATTCAATGGGCGGATTTATCGCAGGCCACTTTGCTCGTATGTATCCTCAGCGAACACTGAGCTCGACCTTAGTTGATCCGGCAGGTGTTGAGTCACCCATCAAGAGTGATATGGAGAAGATGCTAGCAGCAGGGCGCAATCCTTTCGAAATACACAGTCGTGAAGAGTTTGATACCTTTTACGGGATGACCATGGCCAAAGCACCTTACATTCCAAGTTTTATTCTTGAGGCTGTTTCAGAAAAGTACCAAGCGCGCCGAGAAGAGTTAATCGAGATCTTCCAGGACTTCCATGGCAAGCATATGTTGCAGCCGGTATTAAATGAAATTCAAGCGCCTGTGCTATTGCTATGGGGTGATCAGGACCAGCTCCTACATGTCAGCGCCGTTGATGTATGGAAGGCTGGCATTAAGAATATATCTATAAAAATTTGGCCGGGTATTGGACATATGCCTATGGTTGAGATTCCGGCTGAAAGTGCTGAGGTTTACCAGGCGTTTTTAGATAAAAATAGCTAATTTAAACGTGCCAGGCTCGACTTTGTCGGCCTGCTTACCTAGAGGAAAAATAATGAAAAACTTAAACGGTAAAGTAGCCGCGGTGACAGGTGCTGGGTCGGGCATTGGTCAAGCACTGGCGGTTAACTTGGCGCAGGAAGGTTGTGCTCTGGCCATCTCTGATGTGAATGAGAAAGGTCTGAAAGAAACGCAGAACTTACTTAAAGGCTTCAATGTGAAAGTCACAAGCCATGCTCTCGATGTAGCTGATAAAGAGGCTGTCTATGCCTGGGCCGATAAGGTGGTCGAAGACCATGGCAAAGTAAATTTGATCTTCAATAATGCCGGAGTGGCTTTGTCAGGCACGGTGGATTCGCTCTCGATTGAAGACTACGAATGGATTATGAATATCAATTTCTGGGGTGTTGTTTATGGCACCAAAGCCTTTCTGCCTCACCTTGAAGCATCGGGCGAAGGTCATGTGGTAAATATTTCCAGTATATTTGGCTTAACTTCACAGCCGTTAATGAGTGGTTATAACGCGAGTAAGTTCGCTGTTCGAGGGTTTACCGAGTCTCTTCGTCAGGACTTGGAAATTACCGGTTCAAAGGTCAGCACTACTTGTATTCATCCTGGTGGTATAAAAACAAATATTGCTCAGTCAGCGCGAGTTGACAAAAGCTCAATGAAAGTGACTGGGGCAACTAAGGAAAGTACCTTAAAAGAGTTTGAAAAAATGTTTGTTCATACGCCTGATAGTGCAGCAAAGACTATTCTTAAGGGTGTTAAGCGCAATGATAGGCGTGTGCTGATTGGTGCTGATGCGAAGGCGTTTGATGGCGTAGTGCGTCTTTTCCCAACGGGTTATCAATGGCTGTTCACAAAAGCAATCAAGTGGCGCAGTAAGGCTGCTAAGAAGTTTGCATAATTAGGTGTGTTGATTGCTGGCAGAGAACTCTACTCATAGGTGTATATCAAACTCAAACTGTGAGTTGCGTGCCAGCGATGAAGGTAGGTCACAGCCTACAAGCCGAAAGTTCCTTTTGTATACATTGAACTTATCGGCTTCCTCCTTGTCTGACTCAAAACCCTGCTAATAAATGATAATTAGAAACAGTCCATATTATTGAAAATTTAACTATACACTGTAAAGTTGTTGTGGTTTTATAGCTACCTAATTTACGAGGTAAGCCGTAAAAGTTATGAGCTTTTCCTCGGGGAAAAATATATTGCGTAAAATATAGTCGTGTGAATATATAGTTCGCACAACTGAAATAAGAGCAAAAGAATAAACGGGTGAAATCATGAATTTTATCTTCCTAGGCTTAATAAGCATCTTATATTCGAGTGCCTTATTGGCTACAGAAAACTCAGCTGAAACATCTACCAAAAGTCCTCAATGGCTTACTGATTGGCAGCAGGAAAGGTCGGAAGGTGGAATTGGTTCTGAGTGCCGAAAGCATGTCAGCAAAATTATGCAGTGTCGTTTTAAGGTGGTTGTCGATGAATCTCACGAGGCACTTACAGCCGTCATTCAAGATGTTGAAGGCTTCAAAGAGTGGGCGATCAGTGTATTGATTTCTGAGCGAGTAATGTATGAAGAATCTGATCCCGATACTTATGTTTATACAACCTATAACTTTACCGGTGCCTACAATAGAGACGCTCTAAGCCGGTATTCTATGGTGACGGATATTGAGGGACGCAGAAACCGTATTAACTTTATCACCGTAGATAAGCCTTATGAACCACGAGACTTACGTTTAGTTCGTTTCCCTTTAATGGCGGGCTACTGGCAGTTTACAAGCCTGGGTAATGGTCAGACAGAAATAGAACATCAAAGTTTTACTCAGCCAGGTGGCTTAGTACAGAGCACCTTGTATCACTTGTTTAATGTTGCTTATCTTGATTCTTCATTCGACACAATTCGAGCATTGCTGGCACAAGCTAAGAGGCCTAAGTACCAAGACGCACTGGAGTCAGGCTTATCCATTCTTGCCAAAAACAAATAACTAAGCCTAATACGAAGGATTGACGGATGGCGTCACAGGGAGCAAATAAAGGGACTGCGCTGGTTATTGGTGGAAGCATCTCAGGCATGTTATCGGCAAAAGTTCTTTCAGAGCACTTTGACTTGGTGGTGATTCTAGAAAAAGATGCTGCACCGGACGAGCTCTCTTCAACGTCGGGAGAGTTATTTCGAAAGGGGCTTCCGCAAGCCGCGCATCAACACCTTTTATTACTTAAAGGTCGCCAATTATTCGAAGAGTTTTTTCCTGGCTTTGATGCAGAGCTTGAGCGTTATGGGGCTCCCTTAGTTAACTACTCTGAAGATGTTTCTTTGTTTATAGGCGAAGGTAAATTACCGCGTTTTGAGTCTGGCTTGGATTTGAGGGTATGTCGTCGCCCTTTAATTGACAGAGTGGTGACTGAGCGGATAGAGAGTATTGAAAACATTGAGCGTCGTTACGCTTGCCAAGTGAGTGGCTTCATACTGAATAATGATAACTCGCGAGTGACAGGGCTCCGATATCAACAAGGGAGTATAAGTGCTGAAAAAACATTGCGAGCAGACTTGGTTGTTGATTGCTCGGGCCGAGGTAGCCGGACGCGAACTTGGCTCAAGAAAGAGGGCTTGTCAGAGGTAAGCGGGACGCATGTTAACCCCAAGCTAGGGTATGCCAGTCAGTTATTCGAGGTTCGACCAGGGCAGCAGGTTAAACCTATTGAGGTTGCCCCTCATGCGCCAACAAGTCCTCGTGCTGCAGGCTTGTGGCCCGTCGAGAATAATAAGTGGCTGCTCACTCTAATCGGTATGAATGCTGTGTATCCAGGTAATGACCTTAATGGGTTTACTCAATTTGCTGCTGAATTGCCAACCAAATATATTCATCGTGCCTTGAGTGATATGTCGCCGGCCTCTGGTATTACACATTTTCGAGGAACTGAAAATGTATGGCATCGCTATGATCAAATGAAAGATCATCCTTCGGGCCTGCTTGTAATGGGGGATGCGATGTGTGCATTCAACCCGCTATATGGACAAGGTCTTACACTAATTGCAATGGCTGCGAAGTCTTTAGCGTTGCGTTTAGAGCAGGGGGCGCGCTCGGGTTTCTCTAATACGTGGGCACGTAGAACCTATCGACGTTTCAATCGATTCTTTTTTACTGCGTGGATGATAGCTATCAGTGAAGATATGCGCTGGCCTGAGACAGAAGGGCGTAATATTCCTTGGTATTTAAACGTATCTTATCGCTATATGGATAGATTGCTCGCGGCCTGTATACATTCAAAACCTTTAGCACATTGCTGCTTATCGATTGCCAATATGGTGAGCTCACCGCTTAGCCTGCTTCGGCCTGACGTGATGTTAAAAGCCTTTTGGTTTGGCAGAAAGAAACAGGTAACGTTGAGAGAGGAATGCTCATGACGACTTGTCTTGATTTGACAGCTGAAAGGTCATTGGCTGCATCTGCCACTAAGGTAGGCTCTGCAGAGCGGGTTTTACTTCCATTCAAAGAAGACAGCTTGTCAACAGAAGATAAACAAAGCTTACTTCAACGTTATGGCTGCCAGTCCAGCTCTTATTTTAACTTGCAAGCCGGTGTACAACATTTTGGTTCTGCACATCGGGGCTATGTTTCCTATTTTCGTCAGCGTTTCCTTGGTTCTGAATTCAATATTGCGTTTACCCGCCCGGTGTGTGCTGATGAGGACTTTCACCCCTTATTAGATGCGTTAGAAGCGTCAACGAAGCGACCAAGTATTTTCATGGCAGTTGATGCTGATTGTGCGAGTGCTTTGATAGATCGGGGTTATCGATGTAACGATATGGGGGTTGAGTATTCGCTCTCACTCAACAGTTTTGATGTCAAAGGGAAAGAGAAAAAGTATCTGCGCTGGGCATCTAACTTTGGACGTAGGGGCTTTGTTGTTAAAGAACAGGCTTGGTCTGAGGTGAATGAAGATAGAGTTCGGGATATTTCCGAGCGCTGGCGACAAACCAAGGCGGTGACTAAGCGTGAACTTAGGCTCATTACTCGGCCGCCAGAGTATAGAGATGCTTGGGGAGTCAGGAAGTTTTTCTGTTACCTAAAAGGAGAGCTCGTTGGATATGTGTTTTTTGATCCCTATTTTCAGGATGATAAGATCATAGGTTATACAGCTAATATCATTCGCGCTTGCCCTGGGATAAAACCGAATGGCTTTCTAGATTATACAATCCTTGAAGCAATGAAGGTTTTTCAGAAAGAAGGTGTTGCTCGTTTGTCACTGGGCTTAGCACCCTTGCACGAGCTTCAGAGCTTTCCACATGAGATTGCTTCATTACGCTACTTGCAACAATTAAT
>NZ_LWGA01000612.1:0-404 GCF_001635235.1 Oleiphilus sp. HI0117
GGCCAGTTCGTTTTTGGTGCTGTAAAAGGGTGGCTCGATGTTAGGGTATCTCACCGAACACCTTATCTTGAGTTTAGCTGGCAAGGCACTTGCGAGGGTGATGACCTTTGTGGTCGGGGTAAAATTGAATTTCCTACTCCTTTACAAGGTGACGGTGAAATTTATATTCATTGTGGTGACGAGTCAGGGTTCATCATTGAAAGAAAAATATAACCAGGCCAGCCAACGTCGCCCACAAAGGGCCGTGGGCTGGACTCGCTTCGCTCGCCGTTGCTGGCGGCGTTATGTGTATTAATGAATGGAATTCTTGCAATGAGCAAAGTAAAAATATTGGAGTATCCTAAGAAAGGAGAACCTGATTATAGCCATCTTAACCTCGTTGTAGAGTTTTTGCTTAGCTCAGG
>NZ_LWGA01000613.1:0-391 GCF_001635235.1 Oleiphilus sp. HI0117
TATAGTGAATGATTATTCGTACAACGACGGGTAACGCAAATTGGATATGAGTCTTCGTTAGACAGCAGAGATAAAATTAGCTATTACTTGCTATTGTTAAAGACGCAGAATTAAGTGTTGTTGATCAAGTATCAGCAACCGAAGTTTTGCCTGACGACCATAGAGCTTTGGAACCACCTGATCCCATCCCGAACTCAGAAGTGAAACGAAGCATCGCCGATGGTAGTGTGGGAGGTCCCATGTGAGAGTAGGTCATCGTCAGGCTTCTATTAGAAACCCCAGTAGGTCGTCCTACTGGGGTTTTTTATTGCCTGGAAGAAAGTATTGTAAGTAACTCACTTTCGTTTTAATTATGTGAGCAGGTTCTTATCTTGTTGTTTGATTTGTGAAC
>NZ_LWGA01000614.1:0-8350 GCF_001635235.1 Oleiphilus sp. HI0117
TACCAGACAGTAAAGGTGGCAACGGTAAGTAGTGTAATAAGTGCAGTTATAATTTCAGTTGTCATTTTCATATCCTCAAAAAGTAATTTAATTTGTAAAGCGTCTCTCGTAACGCTTGAAACTAGATTACGATTTGAGGATCAATTTCGTTAGGGACAGTAGGAGGACAACTGATTTTAGAAGAACAAAAAGCGGCTCTCTATTATGTCGAGCCGCTGTTACCTGTATGAAATAACTAGTTTACGATTTCTGTAGTTAGACTCGTAAATGCTCCCCAAAAGAATGGATTACTGTTCACTTTTAACATATCAAGCTGAGCTGTTCTCAGAGCATCGCTGACATCTTGCCCTGCCACTAAATGCTCGTAGAATCGCCCCATCAATAAGACAGTTTCATCGCTTGGTATAGACCAGGAACTCAGTACTAGATTATCAACACCAGCCATTAGCAAGCCTCGCTGAAGCCCAAACACCCCTTCACCAGATTGAATGTCACCGGATCCTGTATTACAGGCAGAGAGCACAGCAAGATATACATCATCCAAATCCATCGTGCTGAATTGACTCGCTGTCAATAAGCCAGCGCCACTGCTTTTAGATGTTTCATCATTAGCACCAGCTAATGCAATACCCGAACGAAGCATAGGGTTATCTTTCTTGATATAAGTTGTTGAGATTGTTTTATTTAATTTATTTACAAAAGCAGCAGGCGGAATATTATTATCAGCAGGTAAGAAAAAGCCGTGACTTGCAATATGGAGCGCCTTAAGACCCTTGTCATCTGCTAACACTTTACGTAAGTTAGCTTCTGAAGCTTCTTTGCCTGTGAGCGATATTATTGAAGACTTGCCTCGTAAGACTCTAGATATTTCTTCACCTTCATGTTTTGTTTCAGGTAGTGCTGAAAACTGCTGAACTTCGCGGGCGATGGTTTGAATTGCTCTCGTTGAAAAGGACTGGGTAGCAGATGGCGAGTTATAATCAGGATCCGTTACCACAACAAAGCTTTCAGGCAATCGAACTTTTTGTTTGTTATCAATACTACGAGACTGCACATACACAACTTTGTAGTCTTCTAGCAAGTAACGATTATTCTTTCTTAGAATAGATAATGGCATTGAATGAAAAGCGCCATCAGCATTAACTAATAAAGTCGATTTTCCTTCAACCAAATTATCTAACTTTGATAATGTAAGATCGTATATGCTCTCCAGCGTTTTATCTAAATCGAGTTTTTGCGGTTCAAGCCCTTTGGCCAGCGAGTTGTTAATAGTTGCATGATAAGTGCCTACAGCATCATCGATATTAACTGCATCCCCCAAATTTACCATCTCCAATTGACCAGAGGTTTCTGCTACAACTGCTATATAAGTCTCCCCTTCGAATGAAAGAGATTCGTAGTTAAAAGAGTGCAATTTAACTATGTCGATAAACACATCGTCAGGGCTCATTGCGCCAAGGAATTGATCAATATTCTTAGTTTCGAATAGTTCAGGATGATTAAATGCAAAAGTTCGTTTGAGCTTTAATCTGGCCTCTGCTTTTTTAAGCATTAATCTATTGTATGCCTCTAAGTCAGTACGCGCACCAGATAAAACTAGCTCGTCAAATTCATCGCTTATTTTAGCAAATTCATGGTACTTATTTTGTATATCTGGATTAGAAGATTTACGAGCTTTCTTTAGTATTTCAGAGTCAATCGAGAGTAACTGCCCCTTCAGATTTGAAAGATGCAAATAAAGCTCTGTGATTTCTGAGTGGGAATATACTTTCGAGTGAACAGCGTGTTGAAAAGCTGCGTTCGTTAAGCCTTTAACCCACTGTAGATAATCACGATCTTTCTTTTCATCCACCGAAAAAGCGAGAAGCCTAAAAATCGTCGTCTTTTTCTGAAGTTTAAGGGCTTTTAGATAAAGCTCTTTAGCTATCCCATGTTTACCACTCGCTGCAAAAAGGTTTGCATAGTGATAAAGCGTGCGCATACATCCGGCGAACACACCTTCTTCTGGAACATCATGAGCTTTAGGGTCAACCCTTGTTGAAATATCACAACTTATTTCATGCGCCGCTGCAAAAACATGCTCTAGCTCATCTATCTTGCCAAGTTTCTGCTTGACCACACCAAGCGCTAACCCCAAATTCTCATTGGAATCCTTTTTACTGGATGCATTCCCCATAGCAGATAACGCAGTTACCACCTGGGAAAATCCATTATTTGCATTAGCACTTTGAACAAAAAAGTTACTAATGAAGTCAAATGCTGGGCTCAAATATCGATCAGCCTTTTCATATTGGCCATGTTTTAGATAAAACTGTCCAACCTTTTCTTTAGCTGTGACATTGAACAAGTTAGCTTTAGATTGATTAGCTCTCGGTAAATAGGGAGAGATTTGCTTGTATTCTCTATCGTATTCTCCTTCCTCTTGCGATTCACCTCCTTCTAAATAGAATTCTTGTTTCAATTTAGGCATGATGGAGGATAGACGCTCACTTCCTTTAACAACTTCTTCTGCTTCTGCCAGAGATCCCGCTCTTAAATATGCTTTAATTAAGTTGGCTCTTGCACTGAAAACACTGTCGCTTTCGCTATCTTTTGACTCAGTCATAGCAATATTTTCGGCAACCTTCCAGAGGTCTATGGCCTTACTATTGTCTCCTATCGCAAATTCCGTTTGAGCCTGAATAAAAGCGTTTCTCAAGACCGGCGACATTTTAGGCTGCGACGATGCACACCCAATTAATACGGTAATACAAAATATATATACTAACGACAAGCCGTACTTCATAAGTTACATCCTTTTGAACCTTCAAAACTTTAAATAAAATTTGGGCGTATTCTATCCATTTCTAACGATATTTTTGTGACTCCATGCACAATCATTTCGCATCATAGAATCACTATGCACATAACTACCGAAAACTTAAACGCGCTCTTGAAATTCACGACAAACTGAAGAAAAGTAGTCTGTACTCTTGTACTATTAAGCGCTATGTATTTATCTTCAATTATATGGTTCCAAATGAGCAAGGGATTCTCTAATTTAATATCTTCTATAGTGTTGAGCTTTCTCGCAATCACAGCCCACAGCAATACCGATGACAATAAGGCGGCAGCCATAATTATCGATCTAAATGGCAGTACATGCGTAATCCAACACGCTAACTGTAACCCTATAAGCAAAGGCCAGTTTATATATAATCGAAGTAAGTTGTACGTAGAAGGCTCTGTAACGATTTTTGATCTAGACGAAAAAAACTGGAACAAACTACCGTCTGGATCTTATCTAATTACTTCCTCAACTAACCCAGTAAAGGAAAAGCAAATTGTTGAGAATAAACTATCTTCGCTATATACCATACAAAACCGCCCTACAGCTTCGATCTCGACTAGAAATGATTCAGACATTAACACCTGTACGACAGAACAATTCGAGCTTTGCAGAGTTCAAATCAGTAACCAAAATATAGAATCCTTGGCGTCTCTTCTAAACCTAGAATCAGTTAGTATCCCAAGCTACTCCAAGTATCAGAACCTAAATGAATCTGTGAGCAAAAACTCTGCTTTATCGGGCCTAATTGCCAAATCATGCGCCACAGTCGAAGGCTCCACAAGCGCGCCAAACATAACTGATATAGTGATCGAGAGTTCGGGTGGTTCTTTCAAACTATCGCCGTTATCATCAAATTGTGAAAGAGCTTTTCTCAGTGAAAAGGCATCTTTAGATACGGCTATCAAAGACCACTCAAGTAAAAATTATATGTGGGCGTTAATAGCGCTTTATCAAAAATACGACCTGAACTTCAACGCGATAAAGACCTTACAACAACTCAAAAACAGTCCATAAAACCTATCTTAGTCGTAAGAATTAAGCTACCTGCTCTTCAAGCAAGGCCAAGCTAATTGCATACCTAATTTCAGGGTAATCAATTTGCTGCTCGCAGCCTTCGTATATCTCTTTCAAACCATCTGGCCTACCAAGCTCATTCCATACTGTTAGAACCCTTTCTTTCTGATCTTCTGAAGTGAGGCTGGATAACTCTACATCTTCGCCATGAAGAGCTAAGCGAAAAAGATGACTTTTGATCGTTGACACATTTAGTTCACGCGCTTCAGCAATTTCTGTGATCGTTTTGCCTTGTTTGTATAGATCTAAGGTCTCAATATTAGTAGCGGTCAAACTAGGGACAGTAAACTCACTAGAATTATTTTGTTTTGTGGTATGTATTCGCGTGTATTCGGGTGCAAATTCCTTCCCTTCAGTTTCGAACTTGATCACGACAGGCAAAAAACTATCAGCAAATTTATCAACTTTAAGCTGCCCAATACCTTTGATATTTATCAGGTCAGCTGATGTTTTTGGCAATTGCAAAACGATCTGCTGCAAGTCTGCATTCGAAAACACGGTAAAAGCAGGGAGAGACATCTCAGTAGAGATTTTATACCTCAAGCCCTTTAACTCTTCTAGTAAAACCATCTCGTGTTCAGAAAGATCTCTATCAACAAATTTCTTATCTAGTTTTTTCTTTAACTTTTTCTTTGGAGCGTTTTTCACAACTTTCGAAAGTTTCTGAGGCTTAGTAATTCCATTAGCCGAAATATATTCAGCAATCATCTTCACGAATACATCACTATATTTTTCTAATTTGCTCTCTCCGACGCCGCTTATACTACTAAAATCGTCCTTCGAGGAAGGCATATTAATAGCCATGTCTTTCAAAGACGCATTGTTGAAAATCGTGTAAGCAGGTAAATCAGCCTCCTTTGCAATCTTGTTGCGTAGCTCTTTGAGTTTCTCGAGCAAAGTGATTTGCTCTTTAGATAAGTCTGCATCCATAGCAACTTGCTCTACTACTTTCTTCGCCTTTGGATCAGCGAGCCTAGACAGTAATACTTTAGTTTCCCCCTTCAAGACATCATTAGACAGGCTTGTGAGCTGCAGTACATTTCTATTAGAGAAATCAATACCGAGGTATCCTCGATCTATCAACTGGGTGATATATTGAATCCAATCTTTCCAAGACAAGTCAGCGCCAGCGCCATATGTCTTAATTTGATTAAATCCTTCTTCAACAAGCTCACGACGCTTCGATCCACGCAAAACATCAACAAGCATATTAGCCCCAACTGACTTTCCTAGACGATTTAGTCTAAGGCACGCAGAAATTGCTTTTTGTGCAATCAAAGACCCATCGAAAGTTGTTGGAGGGTTTAAGCAGTGATCACAATGGCCACAATGTGCCTCTTTATATTCACCAAAGTAATTAAGAACAAAGTTTGTGCGGCAGCTAGAGGTCTGCGTGAATTCCCACATGCGATCTAGTTTTGAACGTTGAACGTTTCGATGTGACTGATTGGGTATATCATCAACAAACTTATTGAGTGTTGTCATATCATTATACCCTGCGAACAATAGAGCTTCTGCAGCTTCACCATCGCGGCCAGCTCTACCAATCTCTTGATAGTAGCTTTCAATATTCTTTGGCAGATTGTGATGAATAACCCAACGAATATTCGGTTTGTCGATACCCATACCAAATGCTATCGTCGCGCAAATAATCTGTATCTCATCCTTAATAAACTGATCTTGAACGCGAGCTCTTTCTCCGCTTCCCATTCCCCCGTGGTAATAAGCAGCAGCAATCCCTTCTTGTTGCAACTTCGCCGCGACTTGTTCAGTGTTCTTTTTGCTAAGACAGTAAACAATACCCGCTTTCCCCTCTCGTGCTTTCACAAACTTCTTAATTGTCTCTATACGCTTTTTCGCAGGCAACACATCAATTTCTATGTTCTTACGTTCAAAACTAGATAAGAATGTTTTTGCTTCGTAAATGCCAAGCTGGATTTTAATATCTTTTTGCGTGGCCGCATCAGCTGTCGCAGTTAAAGCCACAACAGGAATATTTGGGAATAATCTTATTAATTGGCTAAGTTGCGTGTACTCAGGTCTAAAGTCATTTCCCCACACCGAGACACAATGCGCCTCGTCTATCGCAATCTGATCGACCTTGATAGATTGAATCCATTGCATAAATCCCCAGGTAAGTGCCTTTTCTGGTGACACATATAGTAATTTGATATCACCGTAAGCTACACGCTCTTGAATAATTTGGATATCAGCCTCGCTACATGAACTATTCAAAGCTTCTGCTTTAATTCCATTCTCCTTTAGAGAAGAGACTTGGTCTTGCATAAGTGCAATAAGTGGAGATATGACTATTGTTAAACCTTCTAAAAGTATGGCCGGCAGCTGATAACAAATAGACTTACCGCCACCCGTTGGCATAATTACTAAACTAGATTCATGGTTGAGCGTACGATTTATGACGTCTTCTTGATTTAAGCGAAAAGAATCGTATCCGAAATACTTCTTTAAGGTTTCGTGCGTGCTAGTTGTCTTGATATCCATGTTAAATAACCGTGTTCTTTATAGTAATGAAGCTCTAACCTACCGCCATAGTTTTCAAATACCTTACAAGCCAAGTAGGTTGTATCGCGTATGTCGTAACGCTTGAGATAATCTTACGAGTTAAGAGCTATGTCAGTTAGGGACATTAGACGGACAGTTAATCTGAGATTCCATATGCTGAGCATATTCATAAAGTTCTCGATAAGCTTCCTCGCCTTCGGATATCGTTTTAATGTAATAATTTCTAACTACCAGCGCGGTAATACTAGAGGTAAAAAGTATCACAAGAATATCGGTGATCAGTTCTGCTAATTGCATTTTGACACCTCTTTCTGACTATCAATTATTTCCTTTTTATTGTTAAGCAGCCGAGGAACAACGACTAGGTCTAAATGATACTTTGCTAACTCCTTCAGTGTGAAAGCCTCTGCATTCTTTAGAATCTGCTCCAAAGCCTTATACTTTTCAAACCACTCTCGATCACTGGCGGGATAGAAAGTATTTACAAAGTCTGCACCGTCTTCGATAACGACCCTAACTTTTGCATTATTAAAGTCGACAAGTTCAGCCCAATAATGCCCTCTACCCTCAAACCCATCAACATATCCCATTTTTAGAAGACGAATCGTATCGTTTTCACGGACCTCTCCACTTAATTTAGACTGATTTAATATCCCATAACGTAAAGCTAATGTTCTATTCGGATGCCCAAAACATTTATACAGTAAAGGTTCATCCTTACAAGAAAATCTGCGCGAGACCGCTGACTTAGCAATTTCTTTGCTTAGGCCAGACGAGTCATACCTATCAGTACTTGCATTCTTTGCGATCTTTAGGAATAAAAAGGGCACAAGTCCTATTAATATCGCAATTGGTAGAAATACCAACATTATTCGAACAACATCAATCATTTTTTAATCTCCATATAATTTTTGAACCGATGAACTTACTTTCATCTAGGCGGCTTTTAAATCCTTTAGTGTGCTTTCAACACTGCAGTGGTTCACAATCCGTGATTTAGCTTGGTAAGACAGGATATACCTATTTAACTCGCTTAAATTAAGCACTGGCACATTCCCTGAATGTCTAACTCGTACAGAAGAATCTTGGTTCGAGAATACAACCACACCTTGAACCCACGCTCGGCCGTTCTTTTTCTTCAAATCATCAGAAAGTAACCAAACGAGCTTCTTAACTTGTGCGATTGGGTTACGCATCGTTTTAGAATAAGGCGTACCGCCTCGACCTACCTTTTGTACATGCCAATCTTTATCACCTTCTGTTCCATAAATTGAGCCGTTATTGTGTTTCACTTCAATCACAAAAACTGTATCGGGCCCCATTACAATAATATCAGCCTCGTTAAAGCCCGTTCGTGACTTTTCGTTCGGTAGGTCCACTTGGTTATAAATCGTGTATGAGTCAGGTAAATGGCTTAACACATTCATGGTTATGTCTTCACCAACTGCTCCAGCTCTAAGAGTTTGACTGCCGTTTTGGGAGCCCCAAGAAATCAGAGCAAAAACCATGACTATGGCTGCCGCTACTGGGTGTAAAAACAAGGCACCTAGCGCTAATATCAGGCCGACGATCATAACCCCTTTACGACTTTTTCTTTTTTGCGCATCTGCTTCTATTGTTAATTTATTGCTTGTTACGTATTCCAGGTTTGCCATGTTTACTTCCTTTTATTTCAGATTAGTGCTCGGTTCTTATTACGAATAAACTTTTTCGTCTACTCGTTGAATTGGAAATAATATTACTGTGCAGCCTGCAACAAAGTTAGGGACAAGTGAGGGACACGAGTGTTTGGTGTTATAGACACACAAATAGAACCAAAAGAGAAACCAGCTATAAGCATTGGACCTGGATAACCAATGCACGCTGCAAACTTGACTAATAAGGTTTAACTTAAGCATTGACCTTATGAGGCTTTTAACCCTG
>NZ_LWGA01000615.1:0-1886 GCF_001635235.1 Oleiphilus sp. HI0117
GTGGACTCAGTTATCTAGTGCCATTGCTGGTGGATTGGCGTTTGCCACAGTCCTCACCTTGTTTCTAACACCGGCTTTACTGGTACTTGGTGCTAATACTCGCCAATGGATATCAAGCAAACAAAACGGTTCCTAATTGGTGTTTCTATTCAAGTGTCACCGAGCTAATGCTGGTTTTAACCTTTTCGCCTGTTTTTAAGTGATAAACAACTTTGGCAGGATAGTAGGGGCTGCGTTTTTGCGCCGGAATCGTTTCGTTAATTGACCATTCTTCAATCTTAATTACTTTTCCATTTGCGTCAATTAGCTGCGTGCGCAACTGTAGAGCGCCAATGTTCAGTGGACTATGGTTTTCTATTGTCACCAATAAAGGCCCTTTAGGGTCTTGAACATGCTTGGCCTTTAAGTATTTTTCCGGTGTTTGCTTAATTTCGATTAGGGCCAGTTTTAGTTTTGCCTGTTGACCTATATCGCCTTGCGCCTGGGCTGCTTGTGCATAGTACTTAAGTGCTTGTTCCTGATTCTGAGACTCGCTGTATAGCTCTCCTAATTGTAGGGCAGCAATACTTGTTGGTAGTAAACGCATGCTATAGCGATAATCATCAATGGCATAGCTAGATTGGCCTAGAGCGGCATAGCTTTGAGCACGCTTTAAGTAATAAGAAAATTGATTTGGGTTGAGCTCTGTGGCGCGCATATGGGCCGCAAGTGCAGAATCTTTATTTCCCTTAGCGGCCAATGCATCGCCTTTTATGGCGCTAAATAGTGCTTCTTTAGGTTCTATATTACTTGCTTTAGAAATAAGGCTAAGCGCCAGGTCGTAATCTTTTTGTGCCAGGGCGGCATTCGCCTGGTCTGCCAGGTCGTAAGCTTCTTGTTTACTCTTGAGGTAGGCGATGGCTTGTTGATACGCCTCTTTACCCGAGAAGGCGTCTTTGACAGGGTTTGAGGCAGCGTATTTGATATTTGCTTCTACCCGTTCTTGAGAGGGCGGGTGTGAAGCAAATAAACCGTCAAGCCATGAACTTTTTTGCTGCTTTGATAGTGAGACAAAAACCTTTTGAAGTTCAACAGCGCCCTGCAGGTTGTAGCCAGCCTTAGCCATATATTTCATGCCGTAGTGGTCTGATTCCAGCTCGTGGTCGCGTCCATATTTGGCAGTGGTTAACCTTGCCCCTAAGTTCGCACCGCCAATAATTAAGTCTCGATAGTCATTATTCGCCAAGCCTAAACCCAGGCCCGCCATGCCGACTTGAACCAGTAAATTATCACGCTGACGCTGGGCGCCGTGTCTGGCAGCAGCGTGAACAATTTCATGACTAAGCACTGCAGCTAGTTGAGCTTCACTTTCCAGCTTTAAGAGCAGGCCACGATTAATAGCAATCTTGCCTGATGGCAGGGCCCAAGCATTAGGGACTGAGTTATTGAGAACGACAAACTCATAGGGAAGTTTTGGGACATCACTAAGGGCGGCGAGCCTCATACCAACCGTGCTGACATATTCACTAAGCTTCGGATCAAGGTTGTAGGCGCCACCTTGTGATTGCTGTGCTGGTTGGTATTGTTGCTGGCCTATTTTAACGTCTTCAGAAAAAGAGCTGAACATTAGCTGCTTTTCTCCGGTTACCGGGTTTACAGAGCAAGCGCTACAGAGCAAGGTTAGGCAGAGTAGAAGATAAGTAAAAATGGGGCGCATAAGACAATACCGGGTTCTAGTTAACAGTAAGTCAATTTTGCGCTAATGGATTCACTCTTTTCAATAGCAAATGAGTAATTACTATTGTTATAAATAGGATGCTAGGTGGAAATCTCCTGATTAATTACATTTCTTAAAAAGTGTGACATTGGTTATACTTCGGCGCTTCAAATATGTTAGCTGATAAGGA
>NZ_LWGA01000616.1:0-1470 GCF_001635235.1 Oleiphilus sp. HI0117
TTATCAGCAACACCTGCATCAAAGTTATTGGTCACCTTTGGGTAAACAGGGATAGCTCCAGTGAAGATTGGCAACATTAGTAGAACTAACAACAAGGCCATAAGCTGCATACTCAGACTCCAACCAAAGTGGTCTATCCCTAGTAACAAGCCGCTACCACTTAAAATCATTCCCAACTTAAAACCTGTTACCTGGACACTGTTTCCGATTCCCCTGAAACGCTCTGCTAGAACTTTCACAGCCAAACCGTCGGTTGCAATATCCTGAGTCGCGGCCGAGGTATTCACCAGTAGAATTCCGATGAGAAAAATAACAATCAAGGGGCCAAACAAGCTTTCATAGTTAGACATAGAAGCTAATAAGAGCAATCCGACAAGCAATAACTGCATCGCTACTATCCAGGTTCGATGCACGCCTATACGAGCCCAACCGATACGATCAACATAGGGAGCCCAAATAAACTTTAAAGCCCATGGCAAGGCAAGGAGTTTGATCAGTCCGATATATTCCAGCGACACGCCCTGGTCTCGCATAATGGCCGGAAAAGCATGAGCTAGCACTCCCGAAGGAAGGCCTTGAGAAAAGTACAGCGCAAACAGGACGGCTAGGCTGGCGACGGGCACGTTATATTCTCCTAAATCATCGATCTTGACGAGCAGCTCTTGCCATCAGCGTACTGACAAAGAAGCTCAAATGCGGGCAAAACTATCATCCAAGCGACCTACTTCACAAGCCCATATTTTTGTCTAAATCGTCATTTTTGCTTCACAAAACTGTCACACCCAAAAGCTAGCCTGAGCTCCAAATAAGGTGAGATGCAAAACAGTAAACATTTCGAAACTTTATCGATGCCAGTTAGGAGACACACTATGCAAGCACATGAATCTCAGAACCCGAGCACTTTTGAGCAAGAAAATTCTCTGGAAGCCATCCATGTAGACTTTATGGATATCGCTCACGAACTTCATCAAAAGCAAAGCGAATCAAAGAAAAAAGATCGTGCAAAGCGCCGCTCCCAAGCAAGAAGAGCAATTGAAGATCATCAGGAGAAAAAGCGTTTAGAGGCAGAGCTTAAAGAGTGGTGGGACGATTTATAACGTTCGTTTTGGCCCAATAGCTAGGCGCTACAGGATTACCAAGTCGCCCTCGTTACCTTGGTCCTCAACTGGTCGACGGCCTTCAGTTAAATAAAGAGCATCGTTGTGGAAGTCTACGTATAGGTGGCAGTCCATCACGCTATCGGTTATTTCACTGCTAATGGAAAAGTGACGAACAATCTCTTCACCATCGCAGTGAAAGTGTTTCATATCTGACTTACTCATCACCTCGGGCAAACCGATAGCCAACCGACAATTATGCTGCACCAAGCTATTTTTTATTCTACCTAGAAAACGGTTGGCCAATTCACAATTCCAATCTTCTTGAAAACTTGGGTCACCAATTCTATCTACATCAACTATCGGCATAGTT
>NZ_LWGA01000617.1:0-9747 GCF_001635235.1 Oleiphilus sp. HI0117
CTTCGATATTTCAATAACCTTAAAATAAAAATGTCAATATTATTTATATCTGTTATTAATCAGATATTTATATCTCAGTGAAATCTAAAGCTCAGATAGCTGGAGCCCACTTAGGGTCGCGTCGAGTATCAAGATTTGTCTGTCTAATTATTACTAACGATAGATTAATCTGTTGCATTTTTATTATAGCGAACATTTGTCTGCTTTCGAGGTTTGAAATTGTATGTCAGAGAAAACTGAATTTTAGTTTTAGTGAATGCTGGGGGGCGTTTGCTATTGATCTGATTTAAATCGATATAGCCTTTTTATGTCTAGTGCATTATTAAGGTTTAAAGCAGGGAAATGGCATGACAAACAAAAATAAATTATCAACTCGCTTCTATTCAATAAAGAATATTTCTGTTCCTCAACTTATCGAAATGCATAAGTTATTTGTCCAGTATTACAATAACGCCGAGTTTGAAACGTTTGCGACAGATATGGGCAATAAAACGGGAGTTTTTATACTTGAGGATAAACTAAGCAAACGAATTATCGGTTTCTCAACATGGACCGAATTAGAGCTAGATCATGGTAATGAAAAAGCTATCGGTATATTCAGTGGTGATACCGTCGTTGATAAGGCGTATTGGGGAGATAAATCACTTCAAAAAGCTTTCGCAATAAAGTTATTTTCGACAAAACTCAAGAACCCTAGAAAGCATGTGTTCTGGCTACTAATTTCTAAGGGCTATAAAACCTACTTATTGATGACGAACAACTTTCACCAATTTTATCCCTGTCATCAACATCATAACCCGAAGCTAGAGAGTATTGTTGATGAATACTGTAACAAGCTTTATCCGAGCGCTTACTGTTCAAAAAGCCGCTTACTCGATTTTGGTGACGAATATCAAAACCTCAAGGAAGGTGTTGCCTGCATTACGCCAGAAATGAGAGATGAAAACCGTGATATCGACCACTTCGCAAAACTTAACCCAACGTGGGAGAAAGGTACTGAACTACCTTGCGCGGGCGAAGTAACTATAAGTATGTTACTCGATTTCATGCAGCGTAATATGATTCCTTTCAAGAAAAAACAGAGTCGGCAGAGTCTTCGTCAAAAAGCAGGTCAGGTCAGCAAAGAGCTGGGTGATGATTTGCGCCAAAGAGCTGATTCACAGAATTTGGAGCTATCTTAATGTCATTTCTCGGCTCGCTTGCTTCGAAAGGTTTGCATGTTGCGTCACACGCGCTATCCAACAAGGGTGGCGCAAGATTCCGCAGCGCTTGTCGTTCAGTAGAAGAGTCGCAATTATCGATTCTTCAGGGAATACTAGAAAGCGTTTCAGGAACTGAATCCGCAGCCAAGTATCACCTTAGGGAAAATAGCAGCCTCTCCGAGTTCCAAACATTGCCAATTAGCGATTATGATGTTTGGCACGAGCAAATAGAGCGCCAGCAAGCCGGCCGAGAAAATGTTTTAAGCAACATCAAGTGCGAGCGTTATCAGCCCACGAGTGGTTCCACCTCTAAAATGAAGTGGATTCCCTACAATCAAGCCTTCCTCGATGAATTAGATCAGGCAATTAGTCCCTGGATGGCAGACTTATACCGACAATTTCCTGAGATAAAGCAAGGCAAACATTATTGGTCTTTGTCATGGGTCCCGAGCGATCTAAGGAATAAACTTACGAGCAGCATTAACGATGACTTGCAACTTCTCCCTTGGTGGAAGCGTTTGTTTATGTCAGGGACAATGGCTGTTCCTGAAGCCATTTCACTTGCGAATACTTCTGAGGAATCCTCAATTGCAACGGCATGCTATTTAGTTGCTTGCCGGGACTTGTCGTTTATCTCGGTATGGAGCCCAACCTTTGCGCTAAGCCTGTTACAGTTAATCAAAGATAAGCAGCCTCTTATCGTTGAAGTACTAAACTCCGGTCAGTGGCCTGAGACTCTTTCTGGCTTATCACATCTATCCGCACCCAAAAACCCTGACGCCGCTAAGTCGTTAGATGCTTGGGATGGTGAGTTAAGTGCTAAAATGACAAGTATGCTTTGGCCCAAACTTGGTCTCATCAGTGCTTGGGACACCTCATCATCTAAAATTTGGGCGAACAAACTACGCGACTTGTTTCCCCATTGTCGTTTTCAAGGAAAGGGCCTTTGGGCCACTGAAGGCGTCATTAGCTTCCCGTTTCAGGGGAAATACCCATTAGCACTGACTAGTCACTTTTATGAGTTTGAGGACCTGGACACCAATCAAATACATACTAGCTGGCAGCTAACGGAGGGCCAGAATGTACGTCCCATTCTAAGTAGCTCTAATGGTTTACTTCGCTACGCGATGAATGACCAGCTGAAGGTAACCGGCTTTTTAGATCAATGCCCTTGCTTTGAATTCATTGGACGCCTTAGTGGTGTTGATATGGTGGGTGAGAAACTGTCGCCAGAGCTGGCAGTTAATATTATTAATGAGTTTTCCATGCATGACGCTATTTTGCCAATAAGCTTACTCGCGCTCCCTTCTTATTCTGAAGCAAACTTACCTCGCTATGCTTTGTTATGCGAAAACCAGGCTACATATAACAGACTTAACACTTGCGAGCAGAAAAACCTACAGGTCGAACTTGATCGCGAACTAGAAGAATTTTTGCTCCAGAACTTTCACTATAAACTTGCTCGCGAACTTGGTCAGCTCGATCATGCGCACGTTTTGCTCATGGAAGATGCCATGCAGGTTTATACCTCGCATAAGATAGCGCGTGGCATGGTGGCTGGTAACGTTAAAATTGAACCTCTGGTACTTTGGCAAAACGAACTATTCTCTCCTCAATGCTCGAGCGCAAGCAATGAACAGCAAAACAGAGTCGAGGCCGTAAGCTAATGAGCCAGCGCTACGAAATTCGCCCCGCCGAAGATGGTGATTCAGCTGCACTACTACGCCTGATTGATCAAACGCCACAGGAAGGAGAAGTGCACCTGAATTTTGAGCGCGCACCTAACTTTTTTCATGCAACAAAGGTGACCACAACAGATCCGGATGTTTGGGTCATGATTGATCATAAAACAGAGACCTTGTTGGCCTCATTCAGTATTGGTAAGCGCGAAGTTTATGTCGACGGCGAAAAAAGATTAACCCGTTACGGCAATGATCTACGTATTCACCAGGATTATCGTGGCGGAAGGACACTGTTACGTTTATTCAAAAAGTATCGAGAACTGATGCAGGATGAGTGGATGCAGACTGTGATATTGGACGAGAATAAAGCCTCTATCAACTCAGTCGGAAGTGGCCGTCTAAGTTTGCCGACTTATCACCAGGCCGGACAATTTCGTACTTATATGGTAGATCTGTATAAGAAGCAGCATAAAGCCACAACACTTTTAGTGCGACGAGCTAGCAATGCCGATAAAGCTCAGATGCAGTCTTTTTTCGATAAGCATGCGCCATCAAAGCAATTTTACCCTGTCTATGACTTTTCAAAAATTGGCACCAAAGACAATTACTATCGCGGGGTCGATATCGAAAATTATTTCCTCGCTTATGATGACGATGAACTTATCGGTATGTGCGCCGTATGGAACCAAAAAGATTTTAAACAAACGCGCTTTGTATCCTACCAAGGCAAGATGAAAGCCCTCAGGCACATCAATAATATTAAGAGTAAATTCTTTGGCGGCCTCCAGCTACCAAGTCCTGGAAGTTTAGCGAGCTACCTTAGCCTTCACACGGTTCTTTGTGCCGACAACCGGATTGATATCTTTCAAGATTTGCTGAGCTGCATCCTTAAAACCTATCACGCAAGTGATTATGAGGCGCTTATCTTTGGTTTTGATACGCGCGACCCTTTACACGAAGTTGCAAAAAACTTGAAGGCATATCAGCTTTTAAGTAATCACTATCTCGCTAGTTATGGCGATGACCCGAGCAAAGAAATGAAGCAACAGGGCTTGTTTTATCTCGAACCAACACGTCTATAATTAGCAGTAAGTTATGATGCAGTATCTAAAAAAATATCGTTCCGTCTTCCTCGCGCTTATCGTCGCGCTTGGCCTGATTTCTTGGCTCTACGATAACGCACCCGAGCCTGAGCAAAGTACTCAACAGAACCTGGCGCCAAGAGTTCCTTACACAGAGGTAATCGAAAGCAGCCAAGCGATTCCAATCTATAGTCGCGGTAGAGTATCTGCCTCAGAAGTTCGTCAGATTACCAATCAGGTACCCGGCCTGGTCAAACGTGTCAGCAAAGAGCTTAGTATAGGCGCAAGGGTCAAGCAGGGCGACATTCTCATTGAACTTGAACAACAGCCTTTTGTACTCGATATCGCACAAAAACAAGCTGAACTTGACCGAACTAAACTTGAATTAGTCAGAGTTAAAGCAAAGGCGGCTGTCGCACAAAAAGGCCTAAAACGAAACGCAACTGACTATGCGCGTCATATACCACAGGTGCGCCATGCCAGCAGTCAAGTTTCGGCCGCGGAAGCCGCCTTAGCTTATGCAAAACAACAACTCAAGAAGACTGTAATCAGAGCACCAATAGATGGCAAAGTCATTAAACTGAGTATTACTGAAGGCGAGTACATACTGGCTACCTCAAATGTTGCAACAATCTATGGGACTGACGAAGTTGAAGTCCGACTCCCGTTAAATGACCAGCAAATTGAAATTCTCGGTCTAAATCATAAAGGCTACTTGGGCAAAACAAGTAAACCTATTGCTAGCTTGAACAGCTATCAAAACCCGACAAAACAATGGCAAGGACTTATCGACCGAATTGAAGGGGAGCGCGATAGAAATCAGCTTCTTTATGTTATTGCGCAAGTTTCAAGCAATAACGCTTCAAACAAATCTAGCAAGAGCTTACTACCAGGCTCCTTTGTTGAAGCAAGGATCGAAGGGCAAGTAATCAATAATTTAAAGCTAATTCCTCGTAGTGCTGAACCTGCCAACAACACTGTTTGGACGATTGATAACGATATGCGCTTACACAGAAAAAATATCGAACTAGTGTATCGTGGCAAAGAGCTATCCTTCGTAAAGGCGGGATTAAATGCAAACGAACGTATCGTTACCGGTTCATTTCATTTAATGGCAGAAGGTATGAAAGTTGAGCCTTACCTAGCCAATGATCTCGCGCTTATTGAGCACCCTGTAGCGAGTACAATTCAATGAAAGGTGCGATCGCATGGTTTGCACATAATCCGGTTGCCGCCAACTTGCTTATGTTTACCGTGTTTGCCTTGGGTTATATCAGCCTGCCCGATATTCGCAAAGAGCTGATCCCAAATGTGTCCCTTGAACGTATTGGGATAGATACGAGCCTGCCTGGTGCGTCAGTTGAAACCATAGAATCTAGCATCTGCAAGCCAATCGAAAACCAGATTTATGATATTGAGGGCACACTTGAGCTTAGCGCTATTGCGCATGAGGGTTTTTGCTCAATGACTCTTGACGTAGCAGACGGCTACCTCACGAAAGATATACTAGATACAGTTAAAAGCCGTCTCGAAAACTATGATGCCTTACCAGACGAGGCAGAAGAGCCAACCGTCAAGGAATTGATTGTACGTAATCGCGTTAGTAAATTAATTCTCAGTGGCACCGCGGACTACGCTAGCATGAGCAAGATGGCGCGAAGCATACGCAGTGAAATCCTCGAAAACGATAACATCAGCATCATCGACCTAGAAGACGTTAAAGACTCTGAAATACAAGTCTATATCCCGGCACATAACTTAGAGCAATATCAAGTTAGCTTCGAAGAGATCAGTCGTCTAATTAGGCAACAATCAAATCAGTTACCAGGTGGCGTATTAAAAACCCATGACGGTGACGTACTAATCACCAGTGATGCTAAAAAAAGTGATGCAGAGGGTTATCGAAATATCATTATTGCCTCGAATGCTGACGGTGCCGAGGTAAGACTAGGCGATATTGCGAGCATCATCGACAACCGAAATAGCCCGCAAAGTCAGGCATCCTTTGACCACCGTGCAGCGGTTTCTCTCGATGTCTATCGTGTTGGCAATCAGAGTATTGTTACCATTGCCGAGGCAATTAAAGGCTATATAAAGCAAAAGCAACTGCCTGACAACATGCACTTATACGTTTGGCAGGACGAAGCAAAAAACTTTAAAAGCCGCATTGATTTATTGCTGGAAAATGCATTCAGCGGCCTCTTGCTACTCTTTGCGCTCTTGGTTCTGTTTCTTAATTTACGTCTCTCATTTTGGGTCAGCCTGGGAATACCATTTTCGTTTTTTGGCAGTCTGTTATTAATGCCCTCACTGGATGTATCCATCAATATTGTGTCACTGTTTGCTTTCATACTAGTGCTGGGCATTGTGGTCGATGACGCAGTGATCGTTGGGGAGTCAATTCATAGCCAGAATCAGGCAGGAAAATATGGTAGTGAAGGCGCGCTTGCTGGTGTCTATGACGTATATAAACCGATACTTTTTGCAGTCACTACAACCATTGTAGCCTTTTTGCCTTTACTGTTCTTACCAGGCCCCGAGGGTCAGTTAATGCAGGCGATACCTATTATAGTTATTTGTATTCTAGTGTTTTCGCTCTTGGAATCGATCTTTATTCTACCTGCGCACTTATCCCGTAAGGCATCAACATCAAGCGACGAAAAGAAAGACAGTCTGTTAAGTAAAATACAAAAGCAATTCAGCCAACACCTCGATAAATTAAACCAAGGTTTATATCAACCTTTATTAGTGATGGCTCTAAAACATAAAGAACTGGTTATCGTTAGTTTTAGCTTAATGTTTATCATCTTTATGGTCTTACTATCGACTGGTTGGATGAGAGTGGCGTTGGGCGTCGCGATTGATGCAGAGGTTGTTAATGCCTCAGTTGCTTTTCCGGAGGGCGCTTCACGCAAAAAAACTGAAGCTGCAGTGAATAAAATGTTGAAGGCAGCGGAAGATTTGCGTATTGAGCTAAACGAGTCTTCTTCGCCCAGTATTAGTGAACCTGTAATCTTGCACGTTTATTCGGTTATCGGCCCAACGCTTAAGATATCGAATCAGGAAAACAAACAAAACCTTGATCATACCGCCCAAGTAACGCTAGAACTGTCTGACTCAAAAACGAGAGAGCGTAGCGGTCAGGAAGTCTTAAACCGTTGGCGCGAGTTGATTGGCCGTATTGATGGAGCAAGCAAGCTTAGTTTTAGTTCTAGCCTAAGCCCCTCAAAGCCTGATATCAATATTGAGCTTTCCGGTTATGATCGCTTACAGCTTGAAACTGCTGCGAAACAGTTAAAGGATAAACTGAGTCATTACAGCGGAACTTATGACTTGGCAGACTCCCTTAATGAAAAGAAAAAACAGGCGCAGATCACCTTAAAGGATAACGCTATTTCACTTGGACTAACGCTTGAGCAGGTTATCAGGCAAGTCAATAGGGCGTATCAGGGTGAAGTGGTGCAAACGATCCAAACGCAAGATGATGAAGTCGATGTCTGGCTAGGCTTGCCTGAAGAAGAACGAGCTTCGATGTGGTACCTGGAGCACCTGCCAATTTTGATAGCAGATGGCAGCTATATAGACTTGTCAATAATTGCTGATATTCACTTCCGACAGGCACCGAATAATATTCGCCGCTATGAGCGCAAGCGAGTGGTGACCGTGAGCGCATACGTCAATACAGAACATAACTCGGTTTACAATATTCAAAAGGACCTTAAAGAACACTACCTCGACACGCTAGTCGCGCAATATCCAGATATGAAGTGGGGAACCGCAGGTAAACAAAAAAGTATTGTGGCGTTTTTAGATATTCTGTTTAACGGTTATCTAATCGCTATCTTCGTAATGTATTTGATGATGGCGGTTTTATTCTCGTCTTACAGTCAGCCCTTATTGGTTTTGTTTGCAATCCCTTTTGGAATTCTAGGCTCACTTTTCGGTCATATGTTATTAAATCTGGAATTAACGCTTTGGTCATTCATAGGTATGGTGGCGGTCAGCGGTATTGTCGTCAATGACAACCTGGTCTTGATGGACTGTATTAATGAGCTGCGCAAGAAGGGCGTGAATATCTTTAGTGCAGTATGCGAAGCTGGCAAGAAACGCTTCAGGCCAATACTCTTAACGTCAATTACAACGTTTGCAGGCTTAACACCTTTGATCCTGGAAACCAGCATTCAGGCTAAGTTTTTAATACCCATGGCCGTATCGCTGGCCTTTGGGGTTATTTTTGCAACACTGATCAGCTTGCTTTTAGTGCCCGCAAGCTACCTATTACTGGATCAATATATCAAGAGCCTAAGCACCGCTAGCAAACAGGTAACGAATAATGCGCTCGACTCCGAGAGCGTTGAAGACGCCTATCAACGCGGTTTTGAGCAGGGCAGTCGAGCGAAGAAGAAATCACAGAGCCCATATAATGATGAGGTATTAACTTCAAGCTGGGAAGCAGGTTGGCTTGATGCGAAAAATACCCTTAACGTTCTCAAGACGGATCAGGCATCATGAGTATATTTCAACGTCACCCGAAAGATCATGTTGCCTTATGGTTTGAACAAAGGCGCAAGCTAGGCGTAAGTGATGACATATATTGGGGGCGATATACGCCTCACACCTCAGAGCAAGAAGAAGCGCTAAAAGTAGATATCTTCCAGCACGCCAATGGTGACGGCATGAGCATAATGAAGCACATGCTGAACGATCTCGGTTTCACCAGTGTGAAGATCCCTAAGTGTAGAGAAACCGGTGAACCTGACACTCAAGAATTGAAAGCGATCAAAGCAAAAGTTCAACCTTACCCTAAAAGGGTCAAATGGCGTTTTTGGAAAGCGGATAATCAAGTAAGCCAAAATTCGGTAGACACTCTATTTTTTGATCGTTATGAAACCGCAGCTATCGAACAACGAGCAAAATCTCTCGATATCCCTTTAACAACCTTTATACTATGGGCGCTAAACCGCTCGGCTGCCAAGCATTTACTTGCAGATTCAAAAAACTGCAATCAAAGCTATTCGTGGTTTTATCCCGTTAATTTAAGGGGGGCAGCTAATTTTGGAACCGACTCAGACTATGCAAATTTCTCCAGTGGATTTTATATCCCTCTCGAAGCGGATATTTCACCTACCCAGTTAAACGACAGAATTCGCGAGCGGCTAAAGTCACGCGAGCATTGGCTGCACTGGCAACAAGCCAAGATAGCTAAATATCTACCTGGCTTTATGATTAGATTTTTATATCGCTACCTCAGCAATAAATCCTTTTACGCTGGCAATTTCTCCGCAATGGGGAACTGGTTAGATGAAGATACCTCTGCCTTACCGAGCAAACAGGCAGAAGCGGTTTCAGCATTACAAAAAGAACGCTGGTTTTGCTGTGCACCAGGAACAAAGAACTATCCGATATCAAGCTGCGTCATGAAGTGGAATGGTCAGCTCGGTTTAACGCTTAAGCTTCATTCTTCGATCGTAAAGGATGACAAGGTTTCGCTTGAAACGCTTTGTGATTGGGGTAATGAGCTTTTTGAAGATAATCTCTTCGACATCAATAGCGCTGTAGGTCGCAATCAAATTGTTTCTTATAAATACACCGACCATTGCCAAGGTATTTAACATTATAATATCCGTATTACCAATGCGGTTTGTAAGACGAAGTCATTAGATTCACTAGTTCACAAAATCTTGAAGCTGGCTAAATTTACGTCAGCTTATTTTACACATCGATCAATCAATACTAGAAAACATCAATAAAAACAAAAAGATAAACTTCTGGCGCATCTAT
>NZ_LWGA01000618.1:0-8719 GCF_001635235.1 Oleiphilus sp. HI0117
AGGAAGTAAAAGGCTTAGCTTCAGAGAAATTCAAGAAAGCCGGAATAGGGCGTGAGCAAGACTTTGTGAGGAACGAGACGGTTCGCTCTGATGAAATCGCTTGGATCTCAGAAGAGACGGAGGCGGGTAAGGCTTGGCTTGAATGGGCGTCTCAATTGCAGTCTTATATGAACAGGCGCTTATACTTAGGCTTGTTTTCGTTCGAAAGTCATTTTGCGCATTACAGTGCGGGTGATTTTTATCAGCGCCACTTGGATGCCTTTAAGGGGCAGTCAAATCGAACACTCACTTTGGTCGCCTATTTTAATAAAGACTGGACGCAAGAGGATGGCGGTGAGTTAGTTGTATACAAGGATCAGGATGATCAAGAAGGGCAAAAAGTGCTTCCTAGCTTCGCGACACTGGTGGTCTTTCTTAGTGAAGAGTTTCCGCATGAAGTGCTGCCAGCTAAAAAGGATCGCTACTCGATTGCGGGTTGGTTTCGGGTGAATACTTCTTCGGCGGACCGGGTTGACCCGCCGGAGTAAAACGAAATGAGAGAAAAGTAAAGAAAGGGGACGGAGGGATTATTAATTGACCAGCAGACAAACTTCTCCGTAAACCCAAACTCTGATACTTTCAATGATTCTTAATCCATACGCAAAAAGGAGTTTGCGATGCCGAGAAGAAAAAGGATGTATTTGCCTGACGTGCCCTTTCATATTGTTCAGCGCGGGAATAATCGAGAAGCCTGTTTTTACTCACCTGAAGATTACCAATTTTACTTGCATGTTCTAGGCGAGGTACTGAGCCGTTACAATGTGGCGCTTCATAGTTATGTTTTGATGACCAATCATGTGCATTTACTTATGACAGCTTCAGAGCAAGATGGTATTTCTCAAGTGATGAAGGTGTTGGGTAGCCGTTATGCGCAGTACTTTAATAAGACGTACAAGCGCACAGGAACGTTATGGGAAGGTAGGCACAAATCAAGCCCTATTGATGGGGTGGCCTATTTGTTGAAATGTTATCGATATATCGAACTAAATCCGGTGACAGCGAAAATGGTTGAGCGGCCGGAAGAGTACAAATGGAGTAGCTATGGCTCAAATGCCTATGGTGATGAGCATGTTGTGACAACTCCGCATGAACTGTATCTTGAGTTAGGCAGTGATATAGAGCAAAGATGCTATCAATATCGTGAGTTATTTAAAGAAAGCTTGAGTGGCTCAGATGTGCACGGGATTCGGTTAGCAGAACACTATTGCCAACCGCTGGGTTCCGATAGGTTCAAGATCCAAGTTGCCGAGAAGACAGGGCAAAAGATTGGCCAGATGCGTAGAGGGAGACCAAAAAATGGCTAATAAATAATCCCTCCGTCCCCTTAAACATTACAATTATGTCGTTAATCCAAACCGCCAAGATGAATGGATTGGAAGCATACGCCTATCAGAAAGATGTGCTTAACCGATTACCGTCGCATAAGAATAATCGGCTGGATGAGTTATTGCCACATAACGGGAAGGCTGATCAATAGGTAATGCCCAGACGCTTACAAGGATCTTGTATAACTTAAAGATTAGGTGGCTCGTTTTCTATGATGTAATCAGATAATCTATATAGGGCTGTAATTTAGTATACCGTCACGTTGCGGTGATGGAGTTGGTAGGCTTAAGTTGTTGTTACAATGAACGAAGTGATAAGAAAGAGGAGGCTGAGTCGCTCGATGACAATAGGACCTTATAAAATGGTGAGAAATGTTTAATAAGTATGATATTGCGGCAGTGATACCTGTCAGACTTGGTAGTTCAAGAGTTTCGCAAAAGGCCCTTCTTGAGGTTGGTGAAGACAAAATTAGTCTGTTAGCGTGGAAAATAAGACAGCTTAAGAAAGTGCTGTCAAAAGATAGCATATACGTTAGTACTGAGGCTGATGTACTGATGGATATTGCTCGAGAAGAGGGTGTAAAAGTTCATCGTCGCGATCAGTTCCTTGCTGACGGACATAAAGCTACTTTTAGTGAGGTCATTGTTGGTGTCGTTAAAGATATACCGCACGAGCACATTGCTTGGGTGACATGTGTTGTTCCTTTGATGAGTCCTCAAGAGTATTTGCAGGGGTTTCGTGAGTACTATGATCATGTTATTCCAGAAACTTCAAGTTTCGATAGCTTGGTTTCTGTAAACTTGCTCAAGGAATATTTTTGGGATGATGAAAAACCAATCAATTATTCTGCAACAAAGAAACATACCATTAGCCAGGAGCTGCCTAATATTTATAGGGTAACGAATGGGCTGTATATGGCTCCTAAGTCATTGATGCTTGATAAAGAGTATCTTCTTGGTAAGAACCCTTTTAAGTCCTGTGTTTCCAAGATTGCGGGCATCGATATAGATGAATACGAAGACTATGAAATTGCTCGTGATTTAATGGGGATTTATCAGAGCAATGAGTCTAAAACTCAAAATGAGAGTGTTATATTTCTGGACTTTGATGGTGTAATCGTAGATTCGGCTAAAGAAGCATATGCTATGGCTATGCTTGCGACTAAAAAATCTCAGAAACTTTCTGACGTAGACTTGAATAGTGAGCATTGCAGGAGGTTTCTCGAACAGCGTTGTCATATTGGTCCCGCGTGGAATTACTATTATCTATTAAAGTGTTTGGACGAAGAGAAGGACGTCCAATTTCTAGATATGTTGCCAAATGAAGCAGGAGACGAAGCTAGGGTTTTCCAGGATAGATTTTTTGCTACGCGACAAGTTGTTAGAAATCATTTCTGGGATGAATGGCTTGATTTAAATCACTTTTATGAAGGTGCTAATGGCTTCATAGACTTAATAAATAACAATTCGAATGTTGTTGTTGTAACGACGAAGGATGCAGAAACTGTCAGTGCGCTTCTTGAAAAGTACGGTGTGTTGCGTGATGTCGAAATTTTTGATTCGAGGTCATATGACCAATTTGGCTGCAAGTCTTTGTTCATGGATGACTATATAAAACGAATGAATATCAAGAGGGCTCTTTTTATTGATGACTCATATTCTCATCTCGAAAAGTGTAATTGGGTTGAAAAGCTATCTACCATCCAAGCTAAGTGGGGTTATGTTTTTCCTGAGGTTTATGAGGATAATAAAAACGAGGTTCTTAATGCTGCAATGGAGATAATTGGTGGATAAAGATGGAATATCTAAAAAATAAAGTCGTCTGTGTGCTCGTTGTTAAGAATCTTGAAGGTTTGCAAAATAAAATTCGGGCATTAGTTGCTGATGGGTTTGATGTCTTTGAAGTAACTTTACGCACAGACGTAGCTCTCGATGCTATTCGTAGCATAAAGCGCGACTTTCCAAGTTTGAAGGTCGGGGCAGGTACTATATTGAATGTTGAGCAGCTAGATGAGTCGATTTGTGCGGGAGCCGATTTTGGGGTTTCTCCAGGGTTGAATGAACTAATAATTTCGAAATCTAAAGAGCGAAACTTTGACTTTATTCCTGGGGTCGCAACACCCACGGAGATTGAGAGAGCTATTGCCTTGGGTCTCTGTTTGGTAAAGTTATTTCCAGCAAAGCTCTTAGGCGGTGTTGAATATATTCAGGCAATTTCGGGGCCTTATCGTAATATGTACTTCATGCCGACAGGTGGGGTGAATGAGTCCACTGCGAAAGATTACTTGGATTTAGATAATGTTCTTTGTGTCGGAGGGTCATGGATGTTCTAAAAGGGTCTGGTGTGTCGTTATTAAGTGAACGTTTTGCACAGCTTGATTTATCCGACTGAATCAAGATCAATCGTATCAACGTTCGCTACTCTGAATATAGTACTAATACTATCAAGGGCCTGTGGATAGATATTGGCGCCAACAGATATAGAGTCTATTCGATCACCAAAAATCAGTTTTGCAGTGAGTAAAACTGTGCTGCAGCATGATATCAGAACGTCATACTCATTTTGTTCCAAATACTGTTCTAAACAAACGTAATCGTGTTCAATTTTTTTATAGTTTTCCTTGAATAGGCAGTCGTATTCGTCCCTTGGGTGGGCAATATAATGTATTTCAGTCACGCCCAATGAGCTTAACTTATTCTCTATTTCATTCGAAATACGGTGTTCAACTTCCTTTGGCGTTTTACTATTTTTTAGAAGGCACTGACCTACAACCAATGCTTTTCTAGCCCCTATTCGATCCGATTCAGAAGTTTTGTCAGGCAAGGAAATGTATTTCACTTTCGACTTAGGGTAAGGGCTTTCTAGCCCAGAAAAACTATAGGCAGTGCTTACGATGGGAGTATCTGTGCCTATTCGTTCCCCTTCTATAGGATATATGCGTAGTCCAGTGACTCCATAGCTTATGCGCGATGGCCATTTTTTCTTCGCTCTATATTCCCACTTTACGGATGCGTCTTCAGGTGAATAGTTTATCGTACCTTCAGGCACGATTCGAACTTCTATGTTATGACTTTTATTGAGCGTTCCAATGATGACGTTCGTATAAATTAGATCGAGCCGGTTAATGTAAAAAATATTCTTATCGTTTAAGTGCTTTTTGATTTTACTAATGTTTTTATGAAGAGCACGGGCTCTTCGGAAGATACCTCTTGATTTAGTTTCCAGAGGAATTACTTTACTTTTACGTTGCTTGAGGTAGTGGGAAGCTTTCTTGTTAAAACTAAAGAATATGGGGCGATGGATTTTTTCTGTTTCAATAATTTTTAGTGACGCAAAGCATTGAAGTTCAGTGTCAATCAGAAATATATGGCTTGTCATTACGTGTTACCAGCCCGGGAAAGTATTCTAAAGTGTTTAACAAGGTAAGGCCTAGTAATAAGGTACTTCTAAGAAGGGAACCTATGTTTGCCTTTAATCGATTGGTTAAGTAAGTAGATGTTATTTATGCTACCTGTTTAATGCAAGTCGATTATATCAGAAAGTTAAACGGGTCACTCAACTGAGTAAAACGAAAAGAGAGAAAAGAGGGGTAGTACCAAAAGGCCTGTATTTAGTGCTACCCGCTAAGCAAGTTTTGAGTTAGTCTATATCTGCTCAGATTGAAGGGCAATAACAAAAAAAATAGAATAACTTTACCATATTTGAGAAGGTTGCTTAGGCTATGAATTACTCTCTTGATGAAATGGCTGTGTTTGTAGCGGTTGTCGATAGTGGCAACTTCTCCAGTGCTGCGAAGAAAAGTGGTATTCCTGTTTCTACTATTAGTCGAAGAATTTCTGATCTGGAAACACGCTTAAATGTACAGTTACTGTATCGTACCACCCGGCAGCAAAAGCTGACTGATATCGGCGCAGTGTATTATGAACACTGCAGTCGCATGCTTCAGGAGGCTGAAACAGCAGAGTTAGCTGTTCAGAACTTACAAGCCAAGCCTTCAGGAATATTAAGAGTGACTTCGCCTTACGCCTATGAAGACCCATTTATGTCTGAACTGATGGCGAGCTTTATGGAGAAGTACCCCGAGGTTAAGCTTCAGAACCTGGTTAATCAGCGTAAAGTAGACCTGATTGAAGAGAAGATCGATTGTGCGATCATTGCTGGTCATTTGGATGATTCCAGTCTTGTCAGGCGTGGTTTGGGCTCGGCTGTCGTTGTTTACTGTTGTAGTCCTGCCTACATTAAGAAGTACGGTTACCCTGACAGTATTGATGACTTAGGTGGCCATAAATTAGTTCAGCTGGAAATCCCTGAATGGCTTAACCCTGAGCCGGATATACTGGTTGATTTGGTGGAAACACGTCTTGCCACCAATGATATGTTTATGTCTCGTCAGGCTGCCGTCGATGGTTTGGGAATCACCCGTTTACCTCGTGTTCATATCGCCAATGCGCTGGAAAAGGGTGAGCTGGTTGAAGTGCTCCCAGAGTATAACTTTGACTTACCTTTAAGCATCTTGTTCCCAAGCAATAAGCAGTTTACCACCAAACTGCGTGCGTTTATTGATCATATGGTTGAGTTTTCAGCCAAACATGCCAAGTGGGATTTTGGATAATCCCTATTGGCTAGTCAATTTTGAGTTGTGCATGATCCAGTACAATTCCGGCACCTGTTAAGCTTAAGTGATCGTCATCGAAATATAGTGCTTGGCCATCCCTTACTGTCGGACAGTATTCTTCAGAGCATATTGCTTCGAGAGGCTTAATTGCTTTCAGGTTATCACCAAATGGCAAGCTATCTAGTTTCTCAAGGATAAACGCATGACGCTTCATGTATGCATCCACTGTCGTGGTTTTATCCTTGTCATAGGTATAATCATCAACAAAGAGGTAGTTCGGGGTCAGTATCGTCGCGATATGATCTGGTAATTCTGGTATCGGATAGACTACGTAGACCATTTTACCTGCTTTTAATAAGCGACTGATAATCTCATCTAGGCTTTGCCAGTACATTTCCCAAACTTCTTCGTGCGTTTCTTTTCGGAAAGGTTCTCTCAGCCAATTATTGATATCTGGTTTAGATAAAAAACCTGTATATCGGTAGCCTACGATTACATTCTTAATGCTTTGTTCTTGTTCTAAGTAAGCTAGTGTTTCATTTGTCCAATTATGGCAGCCACCTCGTTTGACATTATAGTTCAGCGCGGGTTGGCAGCCACTAAACGACAAGTGACGGTTGCCTTGCTTATGAGGCTCGAGCTTCTTTGCTAAGGCATAAGCAAGTTCTACGGTGTGACTATCTCCAAAAGTAGCCCAGGTGACATTGTCGTTGAAGTAATGACACGATTCTTCCGGGCGCAGGTAGTCTTTCCCTTTGGTGTGGCACTGTTTTCTCTTAGGGTTATGTTCAATCGTTGCATCATATTCGGTGCTAAAACGAAATTGCATGCCGTCAGTTGCGAGTATGAATCCAAAGCCTAATATAGCAATACCTATCCAACGTTTAGCAACCTGGATCATATCCTTGTTTTTGAACTTAGGGCTTCTTCTAAACGGGGTTTCGACATAGCGGTAACTTAGAAAAGCCAGTACGAAGGTTAAAAGTACTGCCAGGATGAATAGTGCTTCAGAAGGTTCGCCTGAGCTCTTCATCCGCAAGAACGCGAACAATGGCTGATGCCATAAATAGAGAGAATAGGAGATGAGTCCTACGGCTACAATTGGCTTTAGAGAGAGTAATTTGCCAGCTAGAGTTTGGCGATCAGCAAATATAATGATTAGGCTGGCACCTATAACGGGTAGCAAAGTATAAAAGCTAGGAAATGGCGTGTCAGCATCAAAGCAAAAGAATGAAGCGATAACCATTGTGAGACCAGTCAAAGACGCTATCTGCCTGACGGGTCTCGTATATGAAATCTGATCAAATTTGTATATGGAAATAATTGAGCCAAACAATAGCTCCCAAGCACGAGAGGAAATTAAATAGAAATTTGCTGCGGAGTCTCCTTTGAAGGCCATATATTGCGATAACAGTAAAGAGGCGAGCGTGAGAGCGATAACGATTGCAGAGAGTGACTTACCTTTACGGAAGGCATATAAGGCTAACAAAGGAAAGAGTACATAATACTGTTCTTCTACTGCAAGGCTCCAGGTATGTAACAGTGGTTTTTGCTCTGCTGCCGTAGAAAAATAATCACTAACGCTATAAAAATGGAAGTTAGAGATGAAGCTGATAACCGTTAGCCCGCTATTGGCATAAGATTTAAAAAGCTCTGAAGGCATCACGACAACGGCAATAAGCGTTGTTACAGTCAGCATGCTAAATAAAGCGGGTAAGATTCTACGTGCGCGACGCTCATAGAAGTTTCTGATCGTAAAAGTACCTGCGTTCAGCTCATCCAGAATGATACGGGTAATCAAATAACCGCTGATAACAAAAAAGATATCGACGCCAGCATAGCCACCGCTAAAACCAAATAGTCCAGCGTGGAAAAGAATGACTGGTAGCACTGCTATGGCTCGTAAACCGTCAACTTCACTTCTATAAAGCATTATGAATCCTGGATCTGATAGGTATTTCAATAAATGGCGGCGATACTAACATACAAAAAAATATGTGGACAAGTTTGGGGCTTGTGTTGTCTTCCTTCACCGTTTATGGGATTGAGTATGTCTTAATAATAGGAACCATTTTATTGCTCTTATGGTAATATCCTTGGCTACGATACTTTCTCTGGGAAACGTCTTGATGCAACAAACCAAAACTTATCCGCCACTTCGTTATGATTCATATTTGATCCAACTATTTCGGTGGTTTGTTAAGCCTTTGTTACCCGTGTCGTGGTTTCGCGACCCCATTCCTGAAACCGAAACTCGGTCAGCTGTTTCAGGTGAGTTTGATCTGGAAATCGTAAGTCATTGCTGGAACTACTCTAATACCTTGAGCTATCAGTTAAGTTCATACGTCAACTACCCACCCAGTAAGTTACGTTTAACCGCAACCGTGTTTTATGCTGAGGAAGATAAAGGTACCAAAGCTGTTTTAGATTACTTTTCTAAGCTAGAGGTGCCAAATGTTACTTGGAATTTTCAGCCGCTAAGTAAGGGAAAACTATTTCGCCGCGGAATTGGTCGAAACATGGCGGCTCGTTCGACTAAAGCTGACTGGTTGTGGTTTACCGACTGCGATATTATTTTCCATAAGAATTGCCTCGATTCTTTGGCTGAAGCACTTCAAGGTAAGAAAGATATTTTGTATTACCCGCGCTCCGAGAAAACAACTGACATGTTGAAAGATGACGACCCGATGTTGCGTAAAGATGCCGAGCCTCAATTAGTTGATATTGAAACCGCGAACT
>NZ_LWGA01000619.1:0-4880 GCF_001635235.1 Oleiphilus sp. HI0117
CAAAGATGGCATCACTCGATGCTCAAAGAAAATATCGTTCACTTTCTTTTCATTTTTTGGCAGCATTTTCTTTTTAATTTGCAATCCGGCTTTTTGGTCAGCCCTCAATTCCTGGAGACCCGCGCTCAGTTTCTTATAGCCTTCTTCAAGCTCTTTCTGTAAATGCTTATTATGCTTACTTAAACGAACCTTCTCTAGGATTCTATCGATCACATGATCAACATTAATATAGTCATTGACAGGTTTTAGAATGTAGTCCGAAGCACCTGCTCTTAAACACGCGACCACATCACCAGAGTTTGGCGTTTCCGATACAACAACCAAAGGGATAAGGTAACTATCAGCCTGACCCAATGATAAGTGAGCAATATCGGCATTGGTTACATCAGCAAACACCAAATCTACTGAAGTACTTGCCAATAACTCGTTTGCGTTATCGATCGTTGATGCAGTTTTTACTTGATAGCCCTTGGCACACAGATAATCTGCCAAGCGTAACAAGTCCTCTTTATGAGGGTCTAGCACCAGAATATGTTCAGCTAGCTGATCCATGATCTATACCTGCCAAACATTATTTAATAAGGTCAATACAATACTCACTAATTAATCACAGCCTTTTTATAACGCTTGATATACAGCGGCTAAGCTTTAAGGCACCCGACATACTATGCCTGGCGCGGCATCAAGGTTAATTTAATAATTCGAGTATAGGACAAGCTGAATACACGTCTAACCAAAACCGAGAATAATTTCATTTTTTCACCGGGACTGGCTAAAGATCACAGACTTACCGTGCGATACGCCAAATTCCTAACGATTTCACTTAAACTGATTAAACCTGCACAAGCATGCTAAAGTAATTAAAGAATTAATATACTTCTGCATAAAAGCTAAGTATTAACATACTCTTTTTATCAAAATATACCTTGAGACTATTCTCATTCATTAGAGTATTCACACTAATTAACAATTGGGGCTACGCTGCTTGAATTTATTGATAGAAGATTTACTTGGGGCGCATAAGAAGCTAATCATGGACCCAGTACACGGTGGCATACCTCTTTTGAGCCACGAAGTGGCCATGGTGGACCACCCTTTATTTCAGCGACTACGCTTTATTTGTCAGAACGATATCCTTTCTCTCGTATTTCCTGGCGCGACTCACTCACGCTTTTTACATAGCGTAGGTGTCATGCATGTTGGCGGGCGCATGTTCCGCGCAATGATTGAAAACTGTCTGAAACGCTGCTCCCAAGAACAGCGTTCAGTGGTAAAAACCGACACACTAGAAGCTATCAGCTACTTTCACAGGCTTGTTCGTTGTGCCTGCCTTCTACATGATGTTGGACATAGCAGCTTCTCGCACCAATTCAATCGAACCCCCTCTATTAAATCCCTTCTTGCTCAAGGAGGACGTTTTGAACATCTTTGGGCAGGCATTGACACCAGCGCTATCTATAAAGATCCGCCAACAATACTCGAGCATGAGCACTTTTCAGTTCGTGCTGCCTGGCAAATACTGCAAGATATCGATAACAAAGCACCAAGCCTGGAACCTTTAGATATTCTGTCTCTGATGGAAACCACCTCAATTTCCCCAAGTGATTTATTTAATCGACACGCTCACGCCCTTTGGCCGCTGATTGCTCCCAGCGACCTGGCGAATAATCCGGACTCCTTACCTGATGAATTCGCCAGCAAATTACAGCATGTTTTATCAAGCCTGGTATCGGGTGAGCTGGATGCAGACCGCGCCGATTACATGCTTCGCGACGGTTTTCACTCCTCGGTCACAATTGGAGGCTTTAACCTGGACCACCTGCTAAGCAATATTCATTTTGGTTGGTGTCCACAAACTAACTGGTTCGGTCTGGCAATTGCGGAAAAAGGCCTAAGCTCTCTAGAAGACTTTGTTTATAGTCGTCACCAAATGTATCGACAAGTCTACGCGCACAAAACAGCTCAAGGCTTCGACTGGCTGCTCCGCGCTGCGATTGATGAAGTGATGCAAAACCCCGAAGTGTCGAGCTTCGTTAACGCCAGTCTGGACAATATTGATAGTTTCAAGTATCTAACAGACAGCTATTTCTGGGAAGCTTTTCGAAAGCACGCTTCGGTTAAGAAAAACTCTTACTCTTCCTGTATTCTGGATAGACATAAGATGCGCTATCTAGCGACACGAGACAACCTCAGCAAAGAAGAAGAGCTTCATTACCTAAATTTCTTATCAAAGGAATTTGGTCACCCTGAGCAGCAATTAGTCTCATCTAGCATTACTGCACGATTCACAAAAATCAAAGATGGTTTTGAAGACATCAAAGTATTAGTATCAGATCATCAAAGACAAGCACCGACCTTAAAATTAATCTCGGATACCAGTCGTTTTTTTGATAAATTTACCGACGAAAGGATTACACACTTTTATCTTAATCCCGTCGACAAGGAAACGTATTAAGTTTACACGATAAGGACCCGGACGTTTAATGAAAACAAGAGATCGAATACTCCATAAAAGCCTGGAGCTTTTCAATGAGCTGGGTGAACCGAATGTCACCACGCTATTGATTTCTGACGAGCTTGATATAAGCCCGGGGAACCTTTACTACCACTTCAAAAGTAAAACTGACATTCTGACGAATTTATTTGAGTGGTTTGAAAATGAAATGGGAGCTCTGTTGGAAGCGCCCAATACAACGCCAGATATCGAGGATCAATGGTTCTTTCTGCACTTGATATTCGAGCACATTGAAAAGTACCAATTTCTTTATAAAGATATCGTCCATGTGCTCGGTCGCCATGACAATATCAAGCTACGCTTCAATAAAATCATTCAAAAGAAAAGGAAAGCTACGCTCAATATTTTGAAGGGACTAGAAGAGCAAGGCAGTATCGAAGCAAATAATGATGAGCTCGAAGCCTTGTGTGAGAATATCGTACTAACGGCAACGTTCTGGATCAATTACTGCATTGTCTCGAGCAACAAGAGTTTGTCTGAAGACATGCTCGCTCGAGGCGTTTATCAGGTTATCTCGCTGGTGGCACCGTTTTTAGATAAAGAACAGCGCCAACTACTCAACGAATTGAAAAAGGCCTACTTGTAGGCCGTTCTTCTAATCATTGATCAAACGATTATTTCTCAGCCAGTTTGGCCTCAAGCTCAGACACACGTTGTTCCAGTTCCGCAACACGATGATTAGTTGGAATCCCTAAGCGCACCAAAGCCGATGATACTCGCTGATCGAAAACACTCTCAAGCTTACCGAAGGTACCGCTGGCTTTCTCTCTAACATCCTCAACACGATCCTCTACCGCCTTGAACTGTTTTTCTACTACGCCACGGGTCAGGCTTTCTATTTCCTCACCTTCCTTTACAAGCTTGTCGAAAATCTTTCCGGTATCTTCTTCAGCTTTATTGTAGGCCCCTAAACCTGCCAACCAGATCTGACGTGCAGACTCTTTGATTTTCTCGGATAGCTGCGAGCTCTGGTCACCATCCTTTATTTGTTTGATCTCATCGCTCTGGTCGATATCTTTTGACATATTTCACCCTCTCGTTCGAGACTACTCAATACGGGTAATCGTGTCGCTATACACCCGGTATTGATTCAGTAACTAGCGTTTAACCAGCCCTGCATTAATAAGATTTTACAATTTAGCCTTTGTTGAATGCAGCTTTATTGTCTATACCCAATAGTATCGATAATAAAAGGTTTATGAAATGGGTTTGATAAGTAAATCGGCACTAATTGATTTAATCGTAGGCTGGTTGACACACGAGCGTCCTCCCAGCAGCATTCCTATGAGTGACTTTGAGCGCACACGCTACGAAATCAAACCTGGCGACGTAATCCTCATCGAAGGTCGTAGCCGAGTGAGTGATGTCATCAAAACCATTACTCAAAGCTGCTGGTCACATGCCGCTCTGTATATTGGCCGGCTTCATGAAATTGAAGACCCTACCACAAGACAAAAGGTTAAAGAATATTTTGACGGGCAACCCGACGTTCAGCTCATTGTCGAAAGTGAACTTGGTATGGGTACGCTAGTCAGGCCGCTATCAACTTACGATAGAGAGCATATGCGCATTTGCCGACCTAGGGATTTAACCTATGGCGATGCTCAAAAAGTAATAAATTACGCAGTCGGCCGACTTGGTACCGACTACGATATTCGCCAAATCTTCGATTTACTACGCTTTCTGTTTCCCTGGCTAGTGATGCCACGAAAATGGCGCTCGAGCCTATTCACCTCACATGTAGGCACCACAACGAAGACAGTCTGCTCAACAATGATCGCAGAGGCTTTTGCTTCAATTCAGTATCCGATTCTTCCCTTGGTCAAGCGCAGCGAGCAACATGAAGTAAAAATCTATCGACGCAACCCCAAACTGTGCACCCCCAGTGATTTCGATTACTCCCCCTATTTCGACATCATCAAATACCCTTTTATGAATTTTGCCCAATCACAACCTCATTACCGCCTATTGCCCTGGGATACGGACAATATTCACTCAGAACACAAACCACACCGCTAAGTGCTGGAGTTCCAGCACAGGCTAATCTCTCGTCGGCTAAAAACCATATCAAAGGTTAGCACGCCAACTTAGAAGAAAATATCATTAAAAAATGCTTGTTTTTTGAGCGATCTGACTAATACTTTGAGTGTCTGATAAGCGAAGTGCAATTATCAGCAATGAAAGACTTTCATGGATACTACTCGCACTATTTACCGGATTCGTATCCCAGCGAATCCGGTTTTTTTGCTTGACCTGAATTAAGAACATACTTCTCTTAGGTAATCTCAAATCCAAGCGATTTAATCAATAACTCTGCTCATGACTCTGCTACACTAAAACTAACAGACTGAATCTTTGTTCATTT
>NZ_LWGA01000620.1:0-8429 GCF_001635235.1 Oleiphilus sp. HI0117
AACCCCAACAACTTCCTTAGCGCACTTTGCCATTGCCAAAGTAAAATTACCCAGTCCTGAAAACAGATCCAGAGCACGCTCATCAGATTTAAGTTCAAGTAGCTGCAGCGCGAGTAGAACCATCTTCTGATTCACACCAAGGTTGATTTGCGTAAAATCTTTTGGGTGGAATTGTAAGGCTAAATTTTGCTTCAATACCCGCAAATTATAGGACAAGTTAGCTTGGCCTTCTTCTCGGCACTCATTTTCCGGCCACAACTGCTGAATACTGGAAATGTCCCCTGCTTGCAGAAACACCGTCCACTTCTGCTCCTTCGCAAGGTTTCTAAGCATTTCCAAGTCACTCTGCTCAAGAGGCTTCACATGCCGAATCAACACGCCTATTCCCTCACGACTCAAGGACAGTTCCAGGTGGCCAAGTGCTTTATGCACCGAGATTGAAGCAACAAGTTCTTTAAGTACGGGTAAGGCACTTGAAAGCTCACTAGCCATAATTGGGCAAGAATCTATATCTAATGTCTCTTTGGAGGCTTTTTTACGAAAGCCAATTCGAAGCCCTTCTCCTTTTCGGCCATAGTCGACACTGAGCCGGACACGCGAACGATAACCCCACGGCTCACTCTCGACAAGCGGCAACCATTGTTGCGGAGCCAAATCCCCAAAGTGCTTAAGCTGGTCAGCCAATACAGTTTGTTTATGCGCCAGTTGAGCTTTATGCCCCATATGTTGGAGGCTGCAGCCACCACAAGTTCCATAATATGAGCATACAGCTTCAACACGTTGATCTGAAGCTTGCATCACTTTCACCGCAGCCAGCTCATCATATTTAGCACGATGAGCCAAGACCTCAGCCAAAACAGTCTCACCGGGCAAGGCATAATGCACAAATTGCGTTTTGCCTTTATTTTTGGCGATACCTCGCCCCTCATGACTGAGAGACAGAATTTGACACTGAAGCAAGCCACTATCAGAGCTATCAACATCGTTGGCGAGGTTCTTGGACTCCAGGCTCACTTTCACCCGAGCTTCCTGCTTCGAATCTTTAAGTTCACGCTCAAGTGATTTTTTTTGCTTTTTAGACTGCTCACGCAGCTTAGTTCTATGCTTAGAAAAAATATTTGCCATAGTTACACGCTACCGAGCCACCTGCTCACGAAAAAACACCTGTTGAAAGGTAACGATCTCCACGGTCACAGATAATGGCGACGATCACCGCATTTTCAAGCTTGGCTGACAAGCGCAAAGCTGCAGCCACGGCTCCGCCTGAGGACACACCGCAAAAAATACCTTCCTGTGCGGCAAGGGCCTTCATTGTTCTTTCCGCTTCATCTTGCCCCATCTCGACCACTTCATCGACTCGTGAGCGATCAAAAATACTCGGCAGATACTCTTCAGGCCAGCGACGAATACCGGGAATTGCCGCATTTTCTGCAGGTTGCAAACCCACTATCTTGATATCTGGGTTCTTTTCTTTCAGAAACCTGGAGTTTCCCATAATGGTACCTGTCGTTCCCATGGCACTGACAAAGTGAGTAATTTTTCCATGAGTTTGCTCCCAGATTTCAGGCCCCGTCCCGCAATAATGAGCCAAGGGGTTGTCATCGTTCGCGAACTGGTCGAGGACAATGCCCTTGCCTTCGGCCGCCATTGACTGCGCCAGGTCACGAGCGCCCTCCATACCTTCTTCTTTGCTAACATAGAGCATTTGTGCACCGTAAGCTTCCATTGAGGCCTTCCGTTCCATGCTAGCGTTGTCTGGCATAATCAGGATCATCTTGTAGCCCTTGATTGCCGCAGCCATCGCTAAAGCAATCCCCGTATTGCCACTCGTTGCTTCGATTAAGGTATCACCGGGCTTTATCTGCCCTTTTTCCTCTGCCCTCTGAATCATACTTAAAGCAGGCCTATCCTTCACCGAACCTGCAGGGTTATTACCCTCAAGTTTGACTAGCAGGATATTAGTTGTCTGACCAGGTAAACGCTGTAACCTGACGAGGGGGGTATTTCCAACATAGTCTTCAATCGTAGGAAATTCGTTTTTTGCATCACTCATTGGGAGTAAAATTCCTGTTCAATATTCTGTTTACAGAGTATGTATTAATTCAATGCGCCCAGTCTAGAATGCCTAATTCACAGACAAGACAATAAAACGACACTAGATCAAATTAGCACCGTTTAATCATACTAATTTCTGTAAAGCTTGCTATGGCAGTCCATCGTACAATTGTCCATAATACATAGTTCATGATATACCACACGGCCTGACAAAGCCTTATATTATATAAGTTTAAATCCATGAAACCTATCAAGCTCAAGTCTCGCATCGCACTGATTGCCTCCTTGCCTCTAGTATTAATATTTCTTGGCTTAGGCCTAGTATTAGCCGACCACAGGCTAAATGTCGTTGAAAAACAGTTTTTCCAACAGCTAAGTCTATTAACCCAGACCAGCGCCAGCATCACAGCTCAACACTTGCGAAACAAAGCCACGCAAAAAGATGATGAAAAGCAATCAGAACTAAACGATCTGAATAAATACTTTGACACGCTACTTGCTTCCCCCCTTATCGAATCGATTACGCTACTCAATTCAAATCATAAGGTCTTAAAACACCGAGGCACTCAGCTATCCGCACGACTTAACCCAACAACCTTTCCCACAGTCAGCCCAAAAATTATCGAGACAGGCAATGAAAACATTTTCGTCATACCGCTGAATACT
The DNA here is from genome assembly GCF_001635235.1 of Oleiphilus sp. HI0117. Taxonomy (NCBI): domain Bacteria; kingdom Pseudomonadati; phylum Pseudomonadota; class Gammaproteobacteria; order Oceanospirillales; family Oleiphilaceae; genus Oleiphilus; species Oleiphilus sp. HI0117. The sequence goes on from NZ_LWGA01000620.1 coordinate 2,722, forward strand.
GAAAAGCGCTCAGCCACTCTTTCATCTTTGACTCAAAGTAGACTAAAAAAACAAGTTGGCCCAAGCACCTATCAACAGGAACAGAGTAAGGCATGGTTATTAATCAACACCAACCGGGGCTCCATGAACCAAGAAATCGGCAACACAGTCATGAAGGCTATCTGGTTAATGTTAGTCGGCGCAATCCTTTGCTATTTCTCTGTGCGTTTTTTGATTAAACAAATAATAGCGCCAATTAAAGAAATTGGGCTGCATTTAGGTAAGCTGGCTGACGGCAATTCCGACATACACATTCAAACTGTTTTCCCTAGCGAACTTAACCAGCTGGCTCACAGCGCTAATCAGTTAGGTGAGCGCTTGAGCCAAACTCAATCTGACATGACGCAAGAAATTGAACAAACTACAGAAGACTTGCGAGAAACTCTCGAAACAATTGAAATTCAGAACGTAGAGCTCGATATAGCGAGGAAGCAGGCTGTTTTGGCAAACCGAACCAAGTCAGAATTTTTAGCCAATATGAGTCATGAAATTAGAACACCACTGAACGGCATTATTGGTTTCACCAACCTCTTACTTAAAAGCAACCTGAACAAACGACAAATAGACCACCTTAGTACAATCAAAAAGTCTTCAGAAATTCTGCTACTAATCATAAATGATATTCTCGACTTCTCAAAAATAGAAGCCGGTAAGCTATTGCTAGAAAAGGGTACCATTGAATTTCGGGAGCTTATCGATGACGTGGTTGCTATGCTTGCACCGACGGCTCACGCCAAGAATCTGGAGTTGGTTCACCTACATTACCAAGACGTCCCCAGGGCCATTATTGGCGATCCTCTGCGCATCAAACAAGTTGTCACCAACCTGGTCAATAATGCAATCAAGTTTACCCAGGCTGGTGAAGTCTTAGTCAGGGTGATGTTAGCCGATGACGAAAATGACCTCAGCCGCGAGTCTGTCAAAGTGTCAGTGACCGATACAGGCGTTGGTTTGTCTCGCGCCCAACAACACTCGATTTTTAACGCCTTTTCCCAAGCTGACGCCACAACTGCGAGAAACTTTGGCGGCACAGGTTTAGGGCTCGCGATATCCAAGAACCTAATTGAGCAAATGGATGGTGAAATTGGCTTTGAGAGTGAGCTTGGCAAAGGCTCTACATTCTGGTTTACCTTACCCATAGAAAAACCAGGCAACGAGCTTGAACAGCTCCCAACCCAAGAGCAGCTAAGAGGCAGCCATATAATATGCTACGAACCCAAAGGGTCCGCCAGACTTGCAATAGAGCATATGTTCAACTCCTGGGGTGTAGACTACCAGTTTGCCGAAAGCAAATTACAACTGATAACCCTGGCAAAAGTTGCTGAGACCCAGAAAGATCATCGCCGACTAACCTTGGTGAGTCTGGATAAAAGCCAGTTAGGCGTCCCTGAATACACCTCGATCATGCAAACCCTTCAATCACTAGGTCAACGAGTTTTGCTCATTACGCCGACCCTAGAAGACTACGATACCGAAGCCATTCAAAGCGCCAGCGCACACTTGGTGAAGCCGCTCACCCGACAGCGTTTTTACAATGAGCTATGCGAACTAAGCATGGAAAACTACACTAAAAAAAGCATCTTGAAAAAGCTCACAACCCCTATTTCAACGCCTATTAAAAAAGATAGACAACCAATTCTTGTCGTGGATGATAATGATATCAACTTATCGTTAGTGGTCTCAATTCTGGAAAGCATGGGGATACAAGCAGAGTCCGCTAATGACGGCTTTGAAGCAATCAGCAAATGTCAGGAGACCTCGTACAAGCTTATTTTTATGGATATTCAGATGCCAGGAATGGATGGTGTTGAAGCGATGAAGCGCATCCGGCAGATTAATCAGCAGTATAAAACAGCAACGATCATTGCACTGACTGCCTACGCCCTTCCCGAAGAACAACAAACCTTTCTCAACCAGGGTTTTCAAACACTTATCACCAAACCAATTGATGAAGAAAAGCTCAGTAAAACAATCACAGAATATCTTCCCGAGCTANCCAGTGACCTAGGTCAGAAGCAAGCTACTACGTCTATGCCTGNATCGCCCAAAGACAATAGCCCAGTTCACTTACCGGAAACAAATAATACCACCCCAGACCCTCGTCAATCTCAGGCTATTCATTCATCACACACGCCAATTAAAATCATCGATATAGAAGAAGGCGTGAGTTTGTGTAACGGTAACCAAGATCTTGCGGAAACTTTCTTAAAAAAGTTTTTGGAAAGCTTACCAGGTGAAAAAGAACGAATTGAGCAGCTATTCCAAAACAATCAGCTCGAACTACTTGAAGAGTCTGTCCACAAATTACATGGCGCCTGCCATTATTGTGGCGTTCCAAAGTTAAGAAAAACAGTAAAAGATACCGAACATGCTTTAAAAACTTACGAGCGACAGTTGGATACATACATAAATGAGCTTCTCGAAGACATTCAGCGAGTTCTTGATACGGCTAATGAATTGAAGCTAATCCCCTCTTGAGTCACCAGCTAAGCGCTATGCGGATCACACTCTGAAACATAGGCGCTTTTTTAAAAGCCTCGAATTAGATATATTAACTCGGTTAACTCAACCCGAAAGGATTATTAACTTTGGATGCGAGCTATGATCAAGCTCCGAATGTGTAAGTGCATCCAAGTTCAACGATATGGAATACGTTAGAGCTACTAACGTAATTTGCTAAAAAGGTTAATGCAGCTTATGTCCTCACGTCGCTCTCCGCTCCCCAAAACCATTTCGATTATGGTTTTCCTATTTTTGCTAGGCACCCTACAAGCATGCGGACTCCCCGAAGAACAAGGTGGCACTGATGGTAGTTCCAGCGATTTAGATTCTGATAGCGATACCGCACGAGACCCAGATTTAACCCTCGGAAAAACTCTGATAATCAACGCAGAACGACTAGACGGTTCAACAGACCTAAGCCTAGGTCAAATATCCTTAGTTTCACTAAATGCCGACTTCAACGAAACCTCTGACGGCAACCTCCCCACCTGGGACGTAACGAGACTTGAGGACTCCAGCAACATCCAAATGTTTATCGAGTCCGATTACATTGAACAAATTAACCACGTAATAAAAATCCGCTATAGTGACGATGAAATTTATTACGCAGCCATCCCTTACATCCCAATCGCGGTTAATTCTACTGCACAAGTTACCACTAATATTTTTACTCATTACCTACTCAAAAAGGTATTTGATCAAATTCCCGACTCTAGCGCTTTGTTAACTCACCAACCTTGTCTTACCGATAACCCTGTGATTGGCTGTGATAACCAACCTAGAGCTAAGCAAGACTACTTATCAATGATAAATAATGCTGTTGGCGAGTTTAACTTCGAACTTTCCAACAACAATAATATTTCACAGGCAATAGAAACCTTGGAACAACAAGACGAAATTCGTCACTATGTGGAAGCTGCTGCGACAGAGTTAACCAGAGCAACGAGCCCTTTCGCAAAAGGTACAATGCGCGAAGTGACTGGCCTGGGTTTCGATGAAAATGGCGACGTTTTCTCTACACCTCCACCTTTGCCAAAAACTTATAACAGTGCATTTCTTGCCCTCTCTTTAAGCGATATCAACGCAACTAATAGGAGCGTAGAATCCATTGGCTTTGCTGCATCCAATTCAACCATCGTCGAAAACAGGGAGCTAGCCAATGAACTGCCCGCTTACCCCAAATATCAAAGCACCACCTATTTAACGGACTTACGCCGCGAGTCAGCGCTATTTATCGATATCCCTTATGAACGCACAAGCCTAACCGTGAGAGATATTAACGACAGCGATATTGACCGATCTGAGCCAATCAACGCTTATGCTTCAGCCTCTACGCCCGACTCTTTCTTAAGTAGGGAAGGCAACATATTGGAAGCACGTACATTAAGCCCATCTCAACCGGGTGATGTGACTGATACAAAAGATGTCGCGTGGCAATACGAACCTATTTTCGCCAAGCTCTACCAAGTAAACGAATATGAACCAGACTCGGTTTACTCACCTGTCGAGGAAGAGGAAGATATTGATTATGGAAACGAACCAACTTGGCTAACTGGTGGCAACTTTAGCAAAGCCGCGAACTACATTGTCAAAAATCCAAATACTGAAGATGAAGAATTAGGAGACCAGATCGAAGATATCAATCTTTTTTCATGGGAAGTACACGCTCAGCAAACACCTAGCACTTTTTCCACCAGCTTACTTAATGGCAAAAGCTACGGAGTAATATCCTTCTCTCAGAAGCTCAATGATACAGATAAAATAATAGAAATCTTTGGCGAAACAATGATTTGGAATGCATCTGGTAGTTTTTTCAGCCTGGAGCAGCCTATTAATAACCCCCACTATAGAAGCCATACCCTAGCTCGTCTCGCCAACAACAACTCACAGTCATTGACAACGCAAAGAGGAATTATTGAGGACTCACGCAGATTCTTTAGTGAACTGAGCGAAGTATCAGACCCAAGCAGCGAGACAGGCATTTCAGAGGTAAATAGAGGTATATTGAAGCTCGATGGTGGTCTCGAAGCACCTATTGGTCACGCGACAGAAAGCGGAAGTCATTTTGCGTTTTCCTTCAACACCTCTGATACAACTGTGACTACTGATCGTGGGACAGGAATTATTCTCGGCGTTGAGCTAGAGGAAGTAAGCAGCCCAATCTTTCCCGATACCGACGATGTAATACAGTTTACCTATCATATACAAGGTAATAGCATGACTATTTTGGACGAAACAAACAGTCTACAAAATCTGAACGGATCAACTCTGCATATTACCGATAGACTAAATGCAGGTTCAAGCAATGACTGTCATGCCACACTGCAATTATCGAGAATCTACGTTACTCATACCCTGACCAGCAACCCAGAGACGAACTCCCTCAGCTCTCCGAATCAAGACTCTCAAGCGTCGGTAGAAAGTGACACTTGCCGTGTTACCTTTAACGAGATTGAAATTAGCTTTGCTGATGTGTTGGGGCAAGCTTTAACATTAAAGGGATTTATATCAAAATCTGACGACAGCGCGACTCCAGGGAATCTCCTAACTTTATTATGGCTACAGGAAAACAGCATTGGTTTAGTACTTGCTGGCAAAGATCAGATATTAAAACCAGGCTTCGAATAAAGCCTGGTCGAGAGTAAAATGAAAGACGATATAAACGAAAAAAAGCTAACTAGTAAAATCAAATCTGCCTTCAGCTCCCTTTCTCAGGAAGCTATTACTCACGCACTAATTTTGTATTACACCCTACGCGAACCAAACACTCCAGCATGGGTAAAAACGGTTATTCTCGGAACGCTCGGCTACTTCATTAGCCTTATTGACGGGATTCCTGACTTAACCCCCGTTCTTGGCTACACCGATGACATATCTGTAATGGCTGCGGCAATCGCCACGCTGTCTCGATACATCACACCTGAAATCAAAGCGAAAGCTAAACATAAAACTGATGCTTTCTTTCCAGCTAAAAAAACTGATCAAAAGAAGACTTCAACTGAAGCGCCACCCGATAAACCAGAACAGTAAGCATGAGCACTATCCTCCCACCTATTGCCACCACCTTATTTGCACTATACAGCCAGATTAAATAGATAATGCAGCACCATATTTACATGCGTACGCTGTAATCTTGTACTTGTAGGTGTCTCTCGATAAAATTTTAC
>NZ_LWGA01000621.1:0-5661 GCF_001635235.1 Oleiphilus sp. HI0117
CTGATGCTCGAAGAGTACCGTAAAGCCCGGTTTTAGGTGTTAATCCTATTTCTTTTTGAGTTTTCGATATGGTTAAAAAAGTTTGATGATAGCTTTTTATTATGTCGCCTAATTTGGTGAGATTATCTTCAGTGTCAAACCCAAGTGAGTTGTTTAATACTTTTAGTTCGCTAATTTCTTTGTTTAGCTTTGCAACATTATCAGAGAATCGTGTGACGTATTTTTCATCTTTCCTGGTGAGGAAGTCCTTTTCATTCCGTCTCAAGGTAAGCATGTTAGAGTTAAGCTTTTCAATGGACACAAGCGAAGAAGCTGACTCTGATAGTGTCTTGCTAAAATTGAGCTCGACTAAGATGATTGTAAGCATACCAACTAATGTAATAGTGCAGATTGATAAGAGCTTAGATTTAATTGATATGTTATCTAACAGTTTGGACATATTTGACCCCCTATTGCCTATTCCAGAAGCTCGTTACCTATGAAGTTGAGCTGTATCACAGATAGTATAGTTGAGTTTTGACTTTTAGGAGCTTGAAAAATGGACTTTTGTATTTGTGTGTTTAGGCGCTCAAGAGATGGTTATCCCAGGCAATTTTGAGGCCTGGGTTGGATAAGTTTTGACTAAGTTCTTTTGTTGTATTGTTGTAGTGGTAAAGGTTGCCTAAGCCGTTGGAAATAACAAATTCATTGTTTCGATAGCTGGTTAAACCGCAGCCATCTTTACAACGAAGACTGCTTAAATAGATTAATTGATCAAAGTCCCAAAAGGTAATCAAATCTCCTTTGGGTGAGGAAACCGCGGCAGTTTTTCCTATGGGGTCAAAACAAACGCTGCCACAATAATGCTTCATGGCATAATTAACATCATCGGGTGCCCAAAGAGGTTTGAGGTCTTTCCCTCGTTGGTGGTGGGCAACCAAGGGAACGCTGTCAGTTTTATCTCCTTGATACTGTAGGCCGATCACCACTTCATCTCTTTGGTTGATATCGATGTGACGAATGCTCAGCTGGTGGTATTCCTCTTTTAACTTTACTTGCTCTAGTAAGTCACCACTCGTAAGCGAGACATAAGTTAGTGAAGGGGACATGGTATCGAGGTTCAGCTTTACACGACCTTTATCCGGGTGTGTGAGAATACCTCCATTGGCAATAACTAAAGTATCCGTGTCGCTGCAGAGCTTTATTTCATGTGGACCAATACCATGGCTTGAGAGCTGGGCGTGTACGCGATAATCGTTGAGCACATCTCTCACAAAAAGCCTTCCTTGACCCGAATCTATGTGATTTTCAGTGCTGACCAAATAACGTCCATCAGGTGTGTAAAGAGCATGCCCGTAGAAGTGGAAACCCTGTTCAGGCTGAATATGTTTTATCACTCTGCCTGATTTGATTGAAGATACGATTATGTATTGACCAGGACGCCGCCCAATGACTGCTATTTCTTCTTTATGAGGGTGCTTGATCACCTGGTGAGCTCTGGCGGGAAGCTTAAGCCGACTGACAGGTTCGCCATTTCCTTGTAAGCAAATTACCCAATGCTGACCGTGTCTATCCCTAGCTGCACTAATGAGCAATTCTGAGTCGTTTTCCTTGGCGAAGGCATTGAATGGGCTGAGTAAGCTGCTTGCGACTATAGATCCAAGGAGCTGTCTTCGGCTTAGCCTTGTGTTTTCTAATGTCGAGAGTTTGTCAGTCATTAATCACCATCTCGACTGTTAAAGCCAAGGTGAATACCCAAGGCCGATACTGATGTTTCGAGCTCCTTGTGTAAGGTGCCTATTTTCTTATAGATGTCTAATGTTGCCTGGTAGCCTTCAGCTGTTCTGACTGCATTTTCCAAAGGTGTATTGATCTGCTTAATTGCATCGACCAGGGCCGTGTATTGATGGCTAATTGAATGGTATCTTTCAGGGGGGAGTATGTTGGCTAGCCCTTCAAACATAAGCTGAAGGCTAAGAATATTCAACTCAATATTGCGCAATGAGCGTTGGCTTCTCCATGATTCCAGTCGCTTATATTTTTCTTTCCCAAACGCGCTGCCAAGCGGGCGTTTAAGCTTTAAGTCTCGTATGACTTCCAAGGGTTCGATCATTGTTTTTAATAAAGCTGTGGCGGCGTCGATGTCGTCTTCGAAGTAGCCGTCTAGTTGTTTAGCGTCGGCAAACTGGCCACGCATATGCTTAAGCCACTCGCTATGTAGTGATGTACTGATCGTCGAAACATTCTGAGAGATCGTCGTTAATACATCGCAGTGGAACTTATTTGCCTTGAGTTCATTGAGCGCCGATTGTTTGAAAAGAATTCTTTCAATCGCGGGTAAGCCTTTAACGCTAATGCTGACACGCTGGAATTTATCTTCATTCAGCAATGTTTTGTCGTCACTTGCTAGAAGAACACCTAGGTGTTTGCCGATATGATTCTTCTTGTCGGGCCAGAACTGTAAGCTATGGCTGCGCATTGAAAACTCTATGGGGCCAAACGTGATATTTTGAATAGATTGCCAGGCATCCATCGTCTTGTGGAAATCACCGATGCTATTATCTAGCGCCTCTTGAGAAGGGCTTTGGCAGAGGCCTTGGGTGCTCTGCTGCAAAGCCTGAGAGGCAGCGCTAAGCGATTGATAAAACGGGATAACAAAGCTATTAACTGTCGCATGGTTGAAGTTTTTCCAGTCAGCTTCACTTGGGGCGGCATGACATACAAATGAGAGGATACAAGCTAAGAAAATACTGGAAATCGTAGAGGTTCTGTTCATTAAAGTGATTCCAAAAAAGTAAGCAGTTGTGCGCGTTGCTCTTGGGGCATTGTTTGTACGGCTTGCTTGGCAGATTCGGCCTCGCCGCCATGCCACATAATTGCTTCAAGTATACTGCGTGCGCGGCCGTCATGCAGAAGAAAATGGCTGCCATTTACGTATTTGTCTGAACCGAGCCCCCAAAGTGGAGCGGTTCTCCATTCCTGTCCGTTTGCCTTAAACTCGGGTCGATTGTCCGCCAGCCCTAGCCCCATGTCATGCAGTAATAGATCGGTGTAAGGCCAGATGGTTTGCATGTTAAGAGAAGTTTGCTCAGTATGCCCGGATGTTTGATAGCTTGGAGTATGGCACGCGGCACAGCCAGCGGAGTGAAAGACGGCTTTTCCTTTATTGACCATTTCTGCATTGTCTATTTTTCGAATGGGTACCGCGATATTTCTTGTATACAGCAATAAAGCATCGGTCATCGCCTTTGGCGCTTCCATGTGGTTGATATCCGGGGCTTGGCGGGTGCGGTTTCCATGGGCTTGTTTTCGGCAGCTTGTTTGTGAAGGAGTGCAGTCGCCCCAATGTTGTGGAAATAACGGTGTACTAATGCCGAGATCCCCCTTGAACGCGCTAGCGTTTTGTTGACGAAGGTTGGGGGTGCCTGCTTTCCAGCCAAAACGGCCAAGTGCCGGTGCTTGTTTTTGCTGATCCCAAACCCAATTGGGTTTGCCTGAAATACCATCTTGGTTACTGTCGTCTGGGTCGGTTTTAGAAAGAATGTCCTGTTCATTTATCGCTTCGATAAGACCCAATCCGATCATGGGCGAGGAAATACGTGGCGAAATCATCAAATCTTCATCCATTGGGCCATACTGAGGCGCTATGATTTGGTAATCCGGCTTTCTTAGGCTAACCATTTCGCCTTCGCTTAGCTGAATTTTTTGTTCTGTATAGCTGACTCGTAGCTGTGCCTCAGCTTGTCCACCCGGGTAGGCAAAGGTCTGTAGCTGAGTGCCATAAGTAGGCTCTGGTATTAGCCCTATGAGGCCACTTTCCAGTGCTCGTTTTTGCTCGGCAGTTTTGGCTGGAGTGCTAAGCCGAAGAAATAGTGCAGGGGAGGTTTTACCTTCTTCTTTTAATATGCCTCGACCATTCTTCTCGTGGCAACGGGAGCAGGATCTTGCATTGTAGAGTGGGCCTAAGCCATCACTTGCGGTCGTACTTGAGGGGGCAAATACCCAAATTTTTTCAAAGATGGCCCGGCCGATTTTAAAGTCGAGCTTTGTCTCCATATCCAGAAGGGGGGAGGGATGATCAAAACTGTTTCGTTGTTTGCTTTGGCCAGCACTATGTTGACCTGATGGGTAGAGTTCTCTGGCACTATGGAGTTTGCTATTTGAAGCGAGGGTCGAGTCAGCATTTATGTAGAGTAAAAAGCTGACCGCTAAAAGAGGAAGTGCGAAGATGGTTTTATTCATAGCTACCAAAACGCCCGCTTGTTAGGCGGGCGTAAATAAACAGGTGCGTCACCTAGTTGTTAATTACTCTGCTACAGCAGAAGGGTTGTCCAGGCTGTCAGAACCTTCAAAATCAATATTGCTGAGGCCTAAGACCTGAATGACCTTTTCAGTTGTTTTGGCTTGAGCAACGAGTGCATCAACAAAGTTCTGAACGATTTGGTTGCCCGCAGTATTACCTTCACCGATCAATACATCAAAAGCTTGGCCTTTAGCCGCCGCGTCAACCATTGCTTGAGCCGTCGCTTGAGTAGCATTAAGCTTACCCAGCATTTCAGCATCCAGTGCTGGGTCTGCTTGCTTCACTAAGTCAGAAAGGCTTGCACCATCTACTGAGTTGTTGTTGATGCTCTCATACTGACCCATATAGACATTCTTGATGCCCAAGGCGTCATAGTAGTGGGAGTTATGAGTGTTATCCGAGAAGCAGTCATGTTCTTCTTCAGGATCGTGTAGCATCAAGCCAAGCTTAGTCCGCTCGCCAGCTAGCTCGCCATACGCAAGGCTACCCATGCCTGTCAGCATGGTTGCCAAGGCACCTGCTTCGCTTTTAGCGGTTAGCTCAGCAACTGATGCTCCGCCTTCTTTCCAGTTATTGGCCATGTCTTCTAGGTCTGAAATCAATAAGCTTGTTGCTGCTTGAAGGTACTGACGACGGCGCTCACAGTTGCCACCGGTACACTTATCAAGTGAGAAATCGCTTGCTGGGCGAGAGCCAGCACCAGGGTTGTTACCGTTTAAGTCTTGGCCCCACAGCAAAAATTCGATGACGTGATAACCCGTTGCAACGTTAGACTCAACTTCGTCAATTTCATGCAGAGTGTTTGCAAGTAGTTCTGGTGTAATTTGGCTAGCATCTACTTTCTTGCCGCCAATCATTGGTGCAGGGTTGGCAATGATGTTAGCAGCATAGAATGGGTTTTCATCAGACTCAGCACCATATGAAGCATCAACATAGTCGATCAAACCTTCATCAAGAGGCCATGCGTTGACTTTACCTTCCCAATCATCAACCGATGCGTTGCCAAAACGGTAGACTTCTGTCTGTTGGTAAGGCGCGCGTGCCGCAATCCAAGCGTCTTTAGTTTTTTGCAAATTGGCTTCGTTAGGATTAGCTAGAAATTCATTGACTTGAGCTTGCAGTGCTTGAGCGGCGCTTAGCGAGTCCTGATAGTTTTCTTTAGCGATATCAATATAAGTATCGATAACTGAAGCTTGGCTAGTTTCTTTTGTTTCCATCATTCCGCAGCCGGATAGGCCCATAGCGGCGACTGAGCCTGTGAGGACAAAGTTTCTAATGGATGATTTTAGAGAAAGCATGGATAACCCCTGAAAGTTAATTTTAAAAATGACCTAATGGACCAATATGGCGAAGATGATATTCTAAATGATAAGTATTAT
>NZ_LWGA01000622.1:0-6426 GCF_001635235.1 Oleiphilus sp. HI0117
CTATTTATTAATACTAACTCTGCGAATGAAGCCTTGTGGTCTGCAGAACAGTGCTTGAAAAGTGGTGCCTGTGAGGCCGTACTCCTGTGGCAAAACCAACTAGAAGTTCATCATATTCAACGCTTACAATTAGCCAGTAATCAGGGGCAGTGCCGTCAGTTCATCTTTCGAACAGCAAAGCAGCAAAGCCTTTCACTACCAGTCAATTTGAGCTTGCAACTAAAGGCTGAAGAGCGAGGTATCGCGATTACCATCGCAAAACAAAAAGGTGCCTGGCCAAAACCCGAATTCTCTCTCAATATGTCTTCTTATTGGCCTTCACTGGCACTACAAAACACGAACAACATCATCCCCTTCCCTGCTTCTAAAGCGGTATAAAGGTGATGCTATGTCTCTATCAACTTTATGGCTTTACCTCCACTTCCCTTCACTACAAATCGATAGCCTGTTTTTAAACCAGGCAGCATGCAATCAGGACGAACAGCAAGCCGTTATCGTAATCAATGGTCAAAAAAACATCGTAGTTCAAGCCAATGATCATGCCCTACAGCAAGGTATTCATTTGGGAATGGGGCTAGGTAGCGCTGCCTCCTTATGTCGTGAGCTCTGTGTGCATGCTTATGATCCCGAAATAGAAAGAAAGAAACTGCTTGAAATAGCTCACTGGCTCTATTTAGTCACCTCCGACATAAGCCTTTGCGGTTCAAATGGTTTGTTGTTACGGGTCAGTAATATGTTGAGCCTATATGATGGGCTCACGAGTTATTGGCAAACCCTAAAACAGCATTTGGAAAAACAGCAAGTCCATTATCAATACGCCAGTGCATACTCACCTCTAGCGGCTGAACTACTCGCAAGATCGGGCCTAAATCTGATTAGTGACGAACGTAAACAAGTGCTAGCGCACCTCAAGCAGCAAAAGCTTAGTGAAAGCCGCTTGCCTGATAAACAAATTGAGCGCTTGCAACGTGTCGGTATTCGAGACATGCAAGCACTCCTGGCTGTTCCCTCAGCAGAGCTTGCCAAACGTTTTGACCTATCCCTGGTTAATTATGTCGGACAACTCACCGGCACTCTGCCACAAGCCGTCCATTTCTATCATCCTCCCATGCAGTTTTCACGTTATTTGGAATTACTATTTGAACTCTCTAATCTTCAGCTTCTTGAAAAGCCCTTACTGCGCTTACTCAATGCACTGGAAGAGTTTTTACGAATCCAAAATCTTTATGCCTATGAGTTAAAACTACAACTTCATTTACGAGATAAAGGCTTTCAAGAAGTTTTTGCCAGCTCAGCAAAAGGTGATTATCTGGCAAAGGTATGGCTGGATTTATTCAGCTTACGTTTTGAGTCGGTTAAAGTCCCTTCGCCAGTTATTGGCATCACTATCTCGGCACATAAAACAAAAGCCAAGCACGAAGAAAGCATGGATTTTTTTGAGGGCGGACAGCGTAATGGCTCTTCTTTAGAGCTCATCTCAACACTTCAGGCAAAACTGGGCCCTGATTCAATTAAGAATATTGATTTAGTAGATGACCCACGGCCTGAGCTAAGCACCTGTTTACGTAACTATCAAAACCGGCCTATAAAAAAAGGCATGGCGAACCACCTGACAATCGACAAAGCAAAGCTTCGTCCCAGCCTTTTATTCCCCAAACCAAAAGTATTAAGAGAACGCGTCACGCTTATTGAGGGGCCTGAACGTATCGCGACAGGCTGGTGGGATGAGCAAAACGTTATTCGTGACTACTTTATTGCGCGTGCACATAGCGGCGCTTGGCTATGGGTATTCAGAACACCTGAACAACGTTGGTATTTACATGGAGTATTTGCCTAATGCAGCCTCACTATGCCGAGCTTTTCTGCCAGAGTAACTTCTCTTTTTTGGAAGGCGCGTCTCATGCTGAAGAACTGGCTATCCAGGCTTCATTTTTAGGCTATCAAGCACTCGCTATTACCGATGAATGTTCAGTCGCCGGTGTAGTCAAAGCACATACGGCGATAAAAGAGCATCAGCTACCAATAAAGCTGATTGTCGGCAGCCTCTTCCGCCTCGGCAAACATCTAGAATTGATACTACTCTGCCCCCATCGACAAGCTTATGCCGAGCTATGTCGCTTAATTACGAATGCTAGACGTCGAGCCAAGAAAGGTGAATACCAATTAACAGACTGGGATATCATGAGCATTCAGCATTGCCTGCTTATCTGGTTACCCAGCGGTAAGGCGCATGACCATTCCCAAGCCAAATGGCTGAAGAAGCATCACGCCAACAGACTTTGGCTTGGCTTACAGCGCCACCTGAAATACAACGATAAACAATATATCCAGCACTGCCAGCGTTTGGCCGAAAGTTGGGACTTAGCCATCACCGCCTGCGGTGGTGTATTAATGCATACCGCAACACGCCTACCGCTACAGCACGCTCTGACAGCCATCAGAAAAGGCCGTACCATTGCTCAGTCTGGCAAGCAGCTACTTAACAATACCGAGCGTTGTTTAAGGTCCAGACAGAAAATAAGCAAACTGTTTCGCGAGGAGTATTTACACGAAACTCTTGTTATCGCCCAACAATGCCAATTCAAGCTTAATGAACTTCGTTACGAATACCCTAGCGAGCTAGTCCCGAACAATGAAACACCCATCTCTTACCTGCGTACTTTAGTCACACAAGGCGTGAGGTTTCGTTTCCCTCAAGGTATTCCTGATCATATTCAGTCAACCATAGACAAAGAGCTGAATCTAATTGCAGAGCTGGACTATGCCTACTTCTTCCTAACGATCCACGACATTGTAATGTTCGCCAAACAAAGAGGAATTCTTTATCAAGGAAGAGGCTCTGCAGCCAACTCGGTAGTGTGTTATTGCCTGGAAATCACCTCTGTCGACCCTCGCCAGATATCTGTATTGTTTGAGCGCTTTATCAGTAAGGAGCGCAATGAGCCGCCTGATATCGACGTCGATTTCGAACACGAACGCCGTGAAGAAGTCATTCAGTATATTTATCAGAAATACGGCCGAGAACGAGCAGCCTTAGCTGCAAGCGTCATCACTTATCGCTTTAAAAGCGCCGTCAGGGATGTTGGTAAAGCCTTAGGTATCGCCGAAACACAACTTGAGTTTTTTATTAAGAACGTTAATCGACGTGACCACAGCTTGACTTGGCAGTCACAGATCATCGAATTAGGACTCAACCCAGACACAGGTAAAGGCCAGCAGTTTATTAATCTCGTTAATGAAATTATGGGATTTCCTCGTCACCTTTCACAACATGTTGGTGGCTTTGTCATTTCATCCGGACCGCTATACGAACTCGTACCTGTCGAAAATGCCAGTATGGAGGCACGTACCGTCATTCAATGGGATAAAGATGACCTCGAAAGCCTTGGACTACTGAAAGTCGATGTATTGGCGCTCGGTATGCTCAGCGCTATCCGTAAGACATTTTCCCTTATTCAACAATACCACCAACGAGACTTGAGCATCGCAGATATCACCCGTATGCAGGATGACCCAAAGGTTTATCAGATGATTCAGCGAGCCGACACTATTGGCGTGTTCCAGATCGAGTCTCGTGCACAGATGAGTATGCTGCCACGTTTAAAACCAGAAAATTATTATGACCTGGTGATTCAGATCGCTATTGTCAGACCCGGGCCAATACAGGGAGATATGGTTCACCCCTTCCTAAAGCGGCGTAATGGTGAAGAGAACATCGAATACCCTTCGGAAGCTGTTAAGGAAGTCTTATCCCGCACGCTGGGAGTACCCATTTTTCAGGAGCAAGTGATCAAGCTGGCTATGGTCGCCGCCGGATTTACCGGGGGCGAAGCTGATCAACTCAGACGCGCCATGGCCTCTTGGAAAAAGACGGGTAAGCTGATGCAATTTAGATCGAAACTGATTGAGGGGATGCTGGAAAGGGGCTATGAGCAAGCCTTTGCAGAACGGATTTTTGAACAAATCTGCGGCTTTGGAGAGTACGGTTTTCCTGAGAGTCATTCAGCTTCATTTGCCGTACTCGCATACGCTTCTGCATGGTTAAAGCATTACTACCCAGTTGAGTTCTACACATCCTTACTCAACAGCCTACCCATGGGTTTCTATAGCGTTTCACAGCTCGTACAAGACGCTGTACGCCACAACATTGAAGTACGCCCCGTATGTATTAACCAGTCAGATTATGACCATCGTTTAGAAAAACTGCCTGAAAAAGGCACTAGTCATTACAGCCACGCCATGAGGTTAGGCTTACGGCAGATAAAGAACCTCAGCGAAAAAGGCGCCAGGGAAATTCTCAGCAAACGCCCGAATGCTGGTTATCAAAATGCACAGGCACTTCATCAGCTGACATTGAACCAAAAGGACCTTGAGGCCCTCGCTTCTGCCAATGCTTTACAATGTTTTGCAGAAAACCGCTACGCAGCGCGCTGGGCGCTTATGAATCCGCCTCAAAACTTGGCACTACCTGAGCAAGATGCAAAGCTGCAAGTAAAAGAGGAAGCACAATACCAATACCGGCCGAGCAACTTTGACAACCTGATTGAAGATTACGCCTCGCTACAACTAAGCCTTGAGCAGCACCCTATTACCTTATTAGACCGTATAGGTTGCTTAGGAAAATTTACCCGATCAACACAGCTAGCAAAGATTAAACATCAATCCTTTGTTGATATAGCCGGTGTCGTCACAGGAAAACAATCCCCAGGAACCGCTTCAGGTGTAACCTTTATGACCTTGGAAGATGACACCGGAAACATCAATGTCGTTATTTGGGCAGGCACGGCGCGGGCACAAAAAAAAGCTTACTTGAGCGCAAAAATCCTCAAGATCAAAGGCATCCTGGAACGTGAAGGAGAAGTCACCCATGTGATTGCGGGCAAGCTAGAAGACATGACGGAACAATTAGCAGGCTTACAGAGTCGTTCTAGAGATTTTCATTAAGACGCGAGGTTTATCTACCTTCATCAATTTGCTGTGCAATAAAGCCATCAAAGTGGTCACCTAAAGTTGTGCTTGTATTCTTCGGCACTTTGTCACCTCTCGTATACCATTTAATACCCAATAATGGTTAAGCACCCATAACCAAGCAATCAAGTACGCATCCTTCAGTCGTCGGATACTCTTTCATAAGGTCTTATAAGCAAACTTTGTAGTTAGCTCTACTCTCAATCCCCAGCTTCAAAAATCGTTTCTACCATTGCAGAGGCAACTCCAGAGACTTCTACCCGATAATCGGTTTTGCCAAAACTAAGCACGGCTCCAATAAAGGTGCTGCCAATCGCGTCTAGCATCTGATCTGGCTCCAATTGCATGTTTTCACAAATTTCGGCAACTTGGTCCGAAAATTCCTGCAATACTTCTTGAGACAGTTCACTCATACATAACCTTCCTAAGCCAGAATAATTTTCTTAACCATAAGAGAATTACGTCTATAAAACAATGGATTACTTAACTTACCCCTAAGCTATAGGTACTTTGTCACTTTATACGTATAGTTAAAAGACTGCCTTTTTTATGCAAATTGAGGCTTATCTTCAAAAACCAACTAATATTAAGGGATAGGTTGAGGTTGCCTGTCGTATTACAGAAGGTCTCTTGCTATGTAATAAATTACTCGCAAACTAGAAATGGAGAAGAAGCTTACTGTGGTAGTCTCTCTACTTGCTCAAAAACTTTTTGCTCTCGCACTATTGGTCTTAATCTGCTTTTCACATGCCAACGCTCAAGGCGATGACAAATTGATCATATTTGTCGACAAAAGTTACCCGCCTTATATGTATCAAGTTGAAAAAACAGAAGCTGACGGTTTATATCCAAGACTACTAGAAGCAACCATCAAACAGGCCGGGCTCAAAACTGAAATTAAAGCGTTACCCTGGAAGCGCGCTTTATTGTATAGCGCAAGCGGCAAAGGCGCTGTCGGCGGCGCGTATAAAAGTGATGAGCGCATAAAAACCTACGATTACTCCGCACCACTGTACCAGGAAAAACTGGTTTTATTTATCAATAAAGATAAGCCTTTTGAATTCAATTCAATTGAAGACCTGAAAGGAAAGGTTGTTGGCGTTAATCGCGGCTGGTCCTATGGCCAAGCATTCGATACAGCCAGAGAAAATGGTTTATTCACTCCAAATGTATGTAATGACCCTCACGATAATTTTAAAATTCTCGCCATGGGAAGAATCGACTGCGTCATACTAGATCAGATATCAGGCGATTCTTATACACGCATTTTGGGAATCGAAGATAAAGTGAGCGCTTTGCCCAATGCCTTTTCAATCAATGATGCTTACCTAATTATTCCTAAAGTACTTAAGATGACCCCATTTCTAAACGACTTTAATTCAGCACTTAGGCGCATACGCGAAGATGGCACTTATCAGAAAATCGTACAAACTTTCGTGCAAGAAGCCATGTCGGATT
>NZ_LWGA01000623.1:0-11931 GCF_001635235.1 Oleiphilus sp. HI0117
AAACACCAAACTTCCGCCGATTAAAATCAACAGCACAACAGCTTCTTCGTCTGAAAAATATCGGTCAACCCAAGACCGTAATACCTGGAGCATAAATTTGCCTAAAAGAGGTTTGAAACCGGACACTTACTAAAATCAATGCCCATAAATTAGAATACTAAGCGGGAATGAAACGCCTTAGCGCTTAATAATATAGTACACAAAGCGCGACGATTCTAAGTCTTCTTCAGAAGATTCGATTAACTCATGAGCTGTTAAAGCTATAAACGAAGCGAAATCCCTAACGGAGCCCTTATCAGTGGCGATCACTTTGACACATTCACCAGCCGACATCTTATTTAATTGCTGTTTAGCTTTGAGCAATGGCATCGGACAGGCCTCACCAGAAGCATCTACTAAATAATCGAATTGCATAACTACCTATCAATAAAAACAAAACCCAAGGAAAGAACATCTTATAGCAGCGACAGGAGGTTATACAAGCTAATCTCAGACAGCTGCCACCCTAGTTCATTCTGACAAAGTATTCACTTGCATCTGCTCCGAATTCGGCCTATATCTAAGAACCTAACACACCATACAATACAATCGAAGATGCCACGACGACAAAGCCTTAGCTTTTTACTACTCTGCTTACTAATATCGAGCACTCACGCAGACTCGAGCACTGATACAATCCCTAGCCTTGGCAATAGCTCGTCAAACCTCGTTTCAATCCAGCAAGAAAAAGCCCTAGGCAACGCTTGGTTGCGCACATTTAGACGCCACACCCAAGCCTATGATAATCCTTTAGTCACCGAATACCTCACCAACCTTGTATATAAACTCGCGCCAAACTCTGCCGTAATCGATCGCGACTTCACCATTACAATTGTCGACAATCCAAGCCTAAATGCCTTTGCAGTACCTGGTAGCATTATTGGCGTAAACGCAGGGTTATTCTTTAACGCCAATACCGAACAAGAATTTGCATCCGTTATTGCTCACGAACTCGCCCACCTCAGCCAAAGACACTACGCCCGCATGCTCGAACGACAAAAGCTTGCGGCGCCACTGACACTCGCCGGCTTTCTGGCAAGCGCAATTATTGCTGCGACAGCTGGTTCAGAAGCTGGCGTCGCTGCACTGGCAAGCACTCAGGCACTTAGTGCAGAGAAACAACTAAAGTTTTCACGCAAAAACGAACAAGAGGCTGACCGCCTAGGTATTAAGATTTTAGCAAATTCAGCTTTCGACCCGCGAGCAATGCCAAAGATGTTTGAACGCATGTACAAACAAACACGGCTCAGAGCAGAGAGCCTCCCAGAATATCTATCAACACACCCTCTGTCCGATACGCGAATTAGTGATACGCGAGGGAGGGCTGAGCAGTACCCCAGAGCACGCTATCGAGATGACATTGACTTTCACTTTAGTAAAAACATGATCATTAGTGACTATGCGGAATCCAGGCAAGCTGCAGTTGAATACTTCAACAATATTCTGCAAAAGGGTAATACGACACAAATTAGTACCGCGACATTTGGCCTTGCCTATGCTCACCTAAAAACCAAGCCCCTCAAAACGATTGAGCTTCTGGAAAAACTATTAGAGCAGTATCCTAACCAGATATCGATCAACACCATCTATGCGCAAGCATTATCCAATGCCAGCCGCCACACCGATGCAATCAGCACCCTTGAGCAACAATTAAGCAGGAACCCTCACAACTACTCTTTATCTCGAGCGCTGGCAAAAGCGTATCTTGATGCAAACAAAATTAAGGAATCGAATCATCTACTCACTAAAATGAGCCTACGTTACCCTGAAGACCCCGAGATTTGGTACTTACTTGCTGAGGTAGCGGGGCTCGCTGGTGATATCGCGCATTTGCACCAAGCACGAGCAGAATATTTCTACCTTACCGCTAGAATGAATCAAGCTATCGAGCAGCTTAGCCTTGCCTTGAAAAAAACCACAAGTGAGCTTGATGAACTTAAGATCCAGTCAAGACTGGACCTCTTCTATGCCATCAAAGAAAACCCGCTGTTTTAAACGCGCAAACAGGGTGAATGGAAAGCCAAAGTTATTTACAACGTAGCTGAGAAGTCTAGCATTCTCTGAAGGGACTTAAGTGCACCGGCTCTTAATTCGGAGTCGACCTCTACTTCGCCACTCCCCTCACTTAATGCCAAGTACATATTTTCCAGGTCGTTCATTGCCATCCACGGGCAATGTGCACAGGATCGGCAGGTCGCTCCAGAACCGGCAGTGGGCGCTTCGATAAAGACTTTCTCAGGCGACAACTGCTGCATTTTATAGAAGATACCGTTATCTGTAGCGACGATAAATTCTTGATTCGGCAACTCTTGCGACGCTTTGATAAGCTGAGTCGTTGAACCGACCGCATCAGCAAATTCAACCATACTTTGCGGAGATTCCGGATGCACAAGTACCGCGGCATCAGGGTAAACCTTCATAAGGTCCTTTATACCCTGCCCCTTAAACTCCTCATGAACAATACAAGAACCCTGCCACATTACCATGTCAGCCCCTGTTTGCTTCTCTATGTAGTTACCTAAATGCTGATCAGGCCCCCACAGTATCTTTTCACCACGTTTATCAAGATAACTTACAAGCTCTAAGGCCATGCTTGAGGTGACTACCCAATCTGCACGGGCTTTAACAGCGGCGGACGTGTTAGCGTAAACAACGACAGTTCGATCAGGGTGCTGGTCACAAAATTCTTCAAACTGTTCAATCGGGCAGCCAATATCTAGTGAGCAAGTCGCTTCGAGCGTTGGCATTAGTACAGTTTTTTCCGGGCTGAGTATCTTTGCCGTTTCGCCCATAAAGCGCACACCAGCAACCAACAGAGTCTCAGCTGAGTGTTCCTTACCAAACCTCGCCATCTCTAGAGAGTCTGAAATGCATCCCCCAGTCTCTTCAGCCAATGCCTGTACAATAGGATCTGTATAGTAATGCGCAACGATAACGGCGTTCTTTTCTTTAAGTAGCGATTTAATCTTCTCTTTGTAATCTGCAACCTTGGCCTGATCTAATTCTCTAGCCGAGAGATGCTCATGCGCTAAATGCTCTTGAACCAAAACGCGATCTTCAATACTTGCCATGTCGTTCCTATCTAAAGATATATCTAAAGTTCGAATCTATTTTTCTTACTAACTAGAAGCCACTCAAACACACAATACACTAATGTGAAGCTGCACCTAAAATTTGGGTGCCATAGTATAATCCTTGTGACAGTAAAATCTATAATTGATTGAGTACCAACGCAAGCAGATCGAAGCAGCGAGCGCAGACTAACAAATGACTATATGTTAAAACTAATGAATTAGCTGGAAATATTGGGACAGCGGACTTTCGAAGGGAATGGTGGGTCGTGCAGGATTCGAACCTGCGACCAATTGGTTAAAAGCCAACTGCTCTACCAACTGAGCTAACGACCCGCTGGAATCTTGTGAACTAGCGATGCTAGTAACATCAAGTTTAGACAATGTTTTTCAACATTTTATGCTCATCGATCGGCTCTGTTGCCACCAACTTCTCTACATTAGAACAGCGGAGAAAAATGGTGGGTCGTGCAGGATTCGAACCTGCGACCAATTGGTTAAAAGCCAACTGCTCTACCAACTGAGCTAACGACCCGATGAGGCGCATATAGTAATGATTTTTAAGAAAATAACAAGCGCAATTTCAAAAAAATTACATTAGTTTTACAGTTTTATAAAATTATACGAAAAATCTATAAAATTCAGTCGCTTAGCGATTGATCTTATAACTTTTTGCTAGTTTGGCAGCGGTACTATCAGGAAATTGCTTTTGAACCTCACTTAAGTATCTTTGAGACTCAGTCGGGTTCTGTAAGCGATCATATGCCACACCAAGCTTAAATAGAGAGTCAGCAACCTTACTGTGACCAGGGTATGCCTGCACAACGATAGAGAAAGCTTGTCTAGCCTGCTCTAGCTGAGGTAAGACTAAGTAAATCTCTCCCAACCAATAATAGGCATTACCTGTTAAAGGCCCATCTGGGTATTTCTCGATAAACGTGTAGAAACTTGTAACCGCCTCGTCAAACTTTTTGTCTTTGATAAGCCCATAAGCCTCTTGATATGCCTGCTTTGCTTCAGCCGAACTGGCTTTTTTGGGCTCGACAGCGACATCAGTAACAACACTTGCTTTCGTACCTTCTGACTCTCCATTCACACTTAGGCTAGGCGAAACGACTGAGGATGTATTGGAAACAGTAGAACTCGACCCACTTGACTTGGCTTGCTTGGACAAAGCCAACACTCTTGAGTCCAGGTCAAGATATCTAGCCTTCGCATTTCGCTTTAAGTGACGTATCTCATTAGCTTGCTCTTCTACAACACCTCTAAGAGCCTTAAGCTGCTGCTGCAATTCCTCGATCATAAAAAACAATTCACTATTTGCAGAGCTTTGAACCGGCAGTGCGACAGGCGCACTAACAGGCCGAGCCGAAGGCAACGCTGTTTGTTCAGCAGGCGCTGACGCTTCGGGCGCAGAATTGTTTTGTTCTGACTGAAAAATTAGTGTTCGCGCAGAAAGAGGAGCAGAAATAACAAGAAAGGACAGGAGGGTAACTGGTAATAGCGCCGGAGCTGAAAAACAGCTCCGCGCGAGAGTCTTATCAATCATCATAATGATTATTGATACTCAATATAAGCTCTTCGGTTTTGAGCCCATGCTGCTTCGTTATGGCCAGCATTTGCAGGACGTTCTTCACCGTAGCTAACTACTTCAATTTGAGCTTTAGAAACACCATTTACAATTAGGAATTTAGCAATCGAGTTACCACGACGCTCACCTAATGCAACGTTGTAACCCTTAGTGCCACGCTCATCACAGTGACCTTCAATCACAACTTTTGACGATGGGTTAGCAGATAAGTAAGCCGCGTGAGCTGCCAATGCAGGACGTGACTCAGACTTAACAGTTGACTGGTCAAACTCAAAGTAAAAAGTTCTCATTTCACGCAAAGCGGCTTGCTCGGCCATAGCAGCTTCTTTAGCTCTTTGAGCAGCCTGCTCTTCAACACTAATTTGATCAGCGTCTGGTGCACCTGAAACTGTACCGCCGGTTGAAGCACTGTCTTCAGATTGGTTTTCGTCTTGTGCAGCTGGAACTTCGTCTGCAGTGAACTCATCTTCAGTACTTAAGCTTTCACAACCAGTTAGTACTAAAATCGAAAAAATAAGCGCCAGGAACAGCTTGATCGAATTTAATTTCATCATCTTACCTTCATTTTTTTGGTGGGGATTCAAGTATTCTTTGTCAAATCGTACGCTTTTCACACTAAAATCATTTGACTTATTATCATACAAAGCTTACCGGATGCACTATAAAACACAAGCGGGTTTTAGCGAAAAGCTTTTATTTTTACCGGTTTATATCCAATAATTAATAATCTACAAAAAAGGTGACCAGGCAGGCTCCAGCACATCGCCCTTATTAGATGGTAAAAAATATTTCGCACCACCATCAACCGATACCACCGCTAAAACTTTGCTACCACCGCGCAAGGTCGAATATATAATCATACGCCCATTTGGTGAAACACTTGGCGACTCATCCAGCGATGTTGAGGTGAGAATTCTTTGATCCCCCGTCTCGATATCTATTTCTGCAATATGAAAACCTTGATCACCCGGCTCGGTACTTTTGTGGACGTAAAAAATACTATTACCGTCGCGGCTGTAGCGAGGCCTGGTATTATACTTCCCAACAAAGCTCAAGCGCTCCGGAATACGATCTCTCAGAGACATACGATAAACCTGTGGGCTCCCGCCCCTGTCACTTGTAAATACGACACTTTTACCGTCCTGTGACCAGCTTGCCTCGGTATCAATACCTGAGTCGAATGTTAATCGCTCAGTGCGATCACGAGCCAAGTCATAACTATATAACTCGGCGTTGCCATCTTTCGACAAGGTCATTACCAGAGAGGAATCATCTGGCGACCACATAGGCGAGTCATTCAAGCCTTTAAACGAGGTCACCTTTCTTTGATTTCCTGAAATCACATGCTGAATGTAAATTGCTGGGCGACCAGAGTCATAAGACACGTAAGTCAGGTGCTGCCCATCATTAGACCATGAAGGAGACAACATAGGCTCGCGACTAGTAAACAGTGTATAAGCCCCTTTCCCATCAGCATCTGCAACATTTAGGCGGTACTGACGCTGCTTGTTGGTTAACTCTTTAACGGTTATATATGCGATCTTGGTAGAAAACACGCCTTGGACACCCGTAATCTGCTGATACACACGGTCACTAATATAATGCGCTGTTTTTCTAAGGCTTGTAGGGCTTGCTTTTACTCGCTCGCTAATGAGAGATTTTTGAGTAAAGATATCAACAAGTTCATAGTCTACTATTACCTGCTTAGAACCATTTTGATGCGTGACACTCCCAACAACAATATAACTCTGCCCTAGCCTACGCCAGTCTCTGAAGTGCACCTGGTCGAAGCGTTCAGGTAAGCCGAGCATACGCGAGGTCGGCAAGGTATCAAAATCACCACTTCGTTGAAGATTGTTTGCAATAATTTTGGATACATCCTCAGGCAATGGCGATGCATTTTTATTTGCAAACGGAACGATCGCAATAGGCTGAGCACTTGCCGAGCCCACCTCTATTTCGATTACAAGCTCGGCATTTACTGCTGCCGATACAAATGCAGTTAATATCAGTATTAGAAACTTCTTCATTCAAACCTCAGAATTTCGTCACAAGAACATTTATCTAAAAAACGTTCACTAATCAACAGGTGAAAATCGCATCGAGAACTTACGAAAGTGCCGATCAAATATATTTACATCATCAGGAACAGGATAGGTACTAATGCTGCTAGCAGCATGCTCTGCTGAGCGATCATAGACCGGGTTTCCGCTAGTACTTTTAATCCCAACCGCTTTTAACTCACCGCTTGGTAAAAGCTCTATTGTTAAGGTGACGCTTAAACCGGTTGATTTGGGAGGAATACGCCATCTGGTTTGCACCTTACGTTTAATTGCAGCCATAAAACGCTCGACCTCACTCACTTCAAAGGCATGCGTGGCTTCGAGCTCAGCTTGGCGCGCCTTTTCTTCAGCAGCTTTTGCTTCTAAAAGTCGATCCTCTTCAAGCTTACGCATCTTTTCCAGTAAGACTTTCTCTTGAGCTTGTCGAGCCAATTCACGCTCTTTGATTTTTAGGGCTTCTTCAAGTTCCAGTGCTTTTTTCTTTTCCAGTGCCTTTTTCTTCTCCAGAGCCTTTTTCTTCTCTAGAGCTTTTTTCTTCTCTAGAGCCTTTTTCTTCTCCAGAGCCTTTTTCTTCTCCAGAGCTTTTTTCTTCTCTAGAGCCTTTTTCTTCTCCAGAGCTTTTTTCTTCTCCAGAGCCTTTTTCTTCTCTAGAGCCTTTTTCTTCTCTAGAGCCTTTTTCTTCTCTAGAGCCTTTTTCTTATCCAGAGCCTTTTTCTTATCCAGAGCCTTTTGTTTTTCCTGAACCTTTGCCCGCTCCCTATCTCGGAGTTGCTGTAGTTCATTTTCACTAATCACACGAGCTTGAATACTTTTTGGAGGCAACTTAACTGTTTGCTCGTTACTACTCTGCCAATTGAAAAAGAATGCAGCAATGACCAATATATGAACAGCAACACTAGCAATCAGAAACTTTCGATTTTTTACCTCTATCGCCTCGCCTAACAAGACCTTAAGGAGTTTAAAGTTTTCCGTTGCACGCTTATCTGAAGACTTTCCACTTGCTCCCTGCTTTTTCAAAGCACGAGCTTGAGAATCTTTAGCCGTGTTTTTCTTCATGGGTCCTCAGTGATCAATCCGACATCTTTCGCACCGGCATTCTGTAAAGCAGCCATCAGCTCAACCACAACTCCGTACTCTACATGCCTGTCTCCTCGCACAAGAACACTAGTAGAAGGTTCGTGTTGAAGAATAGAGCTTACATTTTTTAGTACGACCTGAAGCTCTAAAGGTTTCTTGCTTGATGATGTCATTTCCATATAGTAAGCACCGTTTGAGTCGACCGTCACGACAATCGGCTCGAGGCTTTTAGCACTTTCTACCGGGTCGCTATCAAGTAAGGGTAAATCAATCTTGATCCCCTGAGTCAGCATTGGTGCTGTCACCATAAAGATAATAAGCAGCACTAGCATCACATCGATATAGGGAACAACATTTATATCGGACATGGGTTTACGCTTAGATCTAGGCACCGTTATCAGCCTCTATTAGAAGTATTATCAGCAACACCGTCTTTTGCACTTCCTGCACTTGAATGAATATTTCGATGAAGAATACTCGAGAACTCATCAGCGAAAGTTTCATAGCTTGTATAAAGCGCATCAGCCCTTGCCGAAAACCTGTTATAAGCAACAACAGCAGGAATTGCTGCGAATAGCCCCATTGCAGTAGCAATTAGTGCTTCAGCAATACCTGGCGCTACCGTCGCCAAGGTCGCTTGCTGCTGCTGAGCAAGCCCGAGAAAAGAGTTCATAATCCCCCAAACTGTGCCGAACAGACCAACATAAGGGCTTGTAGAGCCAACTGTTGCCAAAAATGGCAGATTGGAGTCAAGTCGTTCACCCTCTCGCGAAAGCGCAACACGCATTGAGCGCTGCGTCCCCTCCATCACGGCATCGGCGTCTACGCCTGCTTGTTGCTTTAAACGGTTAAATTCCTTAAACCCCGCTTTAAAAATCAATTCAAGCCCACTACTCGCTGCCGACCCGGAACTTCTTTTGTACAATTTTCCTAGATCCATGCCGGACCAAAACATATCCTCAAAATTATGCTGCTGCGCATTAGCCTGTCTGAAGAAACTAGAGCGCTGGAATATCAGATACCAGGATATTATCGACGCAAGCAATAATGCCAACATAACCAACTGCACAATAAAACTTGCATCAAGAATCAAACCAACAATCGAAATCTTTTCCTGCACTTATTTTCTCCAGGTAATCTGCCAAATCTAGGCACAAAATACGGTAATAGCTGACTAACTTTGTAACCCTGTTGAACTCAAGGCTTGCTTCAGGCCTTCGGGTAGCGCTCTCGGCTTGTTATCAGGCAATGATACACAAGCGACCTTAACATTCCCCTCAACTAGCCGCCTACCAGATGAGTCTTCAACAAACTGTTCAAATTCTATATAAGTTCTTTTTAGAGACGAAACCGAAGCAGTAACATTCAGTATTTCATCAAGTTTGGCGGGGGCCAGGTATCTAACATCAAGGCTATGCACTACATAACTGATTCCTTCTTCGAAACCAGCCCGAAGCTCAAACCCTAAACTTCGAATAAACTCCGTTCTAGCACGCTCAAAATACTTTAAATAATTAGCATAAAACACGACGCCGCCAACATCAGTGTCCTCTATATAAACGCGTATTGGCAGACTGAATGCTTCGCTAGAACATGTCATATCACGCTCCGCCGCTGAGTTCGGCGGGTGCTTTCAAACCAAAATGCTGCCATGCTTTTTGTGTTGCCAGACGACCGCGCTGCGTTCTTGCCAAATACCCTTGCTGAATCAGGTAAGGCTCCAAGACATCCTCAACCGTGCCTCGCTCCTCACTAATTGCTGCCGCCATGCTTTCTACGCCAACCGGGCCGCCAGCAAATGTTTCGAGTACCGCGAGTAGTAAGCGCCGATCCATTTGATCCAAGCCTTTTGCGTCAACGTTGAGCATACTTAGGGCTTTATCAGCATTGTTCTTATCCAAGACACCATTACCTTTAACCTCGGCGTAGTCTCTTACTCGCCTTAGCAATCGATTGGCTATCCGGGGCGTCCCTCTGGAACGACAGGCTATCTCATCGGCTCCACCCTGTTCAATCTCTAATCCGAGTAACTGGGCTGAACGACTAACAATGGAGCTCAAATCCTGGTTATTGTAGAACTCAAGACGCTGAACGATCCCAAATCGGTCTCTTAACGGAGAGGTGAGCAAACCTGCTCGCGTGGTTGCACCAACAAGCGTAAAGGGAGGTAAGTCGAGCTTGATAGACCTTGCAGCCGGACCTTCACCTATCATGATATCGAGCTGATAATCTTCCATTGCCGGATATAAGACTTCTTCAACTGAAGCATTCATTCGGTGAATTTCATCAATGAAAAGAACGTCTCCTGCTTCCAAGTTTGTCAGCAATGCAGCAAGATCACCGGCTTTTTCAAGAACAGGGCCAGAAGTAGACTTAATATTGCTCCCTAGCTCATTTGCAATAATATTCGCTAGCGTTGTTTTACCTAGTCCAGGCGGACCGAAAATAAGCACATGATCCAGCGCTTCTTGCCTTTTACTGGCTGCTTGAATAAAGATATCCATTTGCTCTTTAACAGCGGGCTGCCCAACATAGTCACTTAAAGACTTAGGCCGAATCGCTCTATCTTGAACATCTTCACTCACACCACCAAGCTCGGCAGCTTGAGCGGCAATAATACGATCTGCTTCAATCATGTACATTCCAAACAGGAAACATCAATCTGGGCGTGGCCGTAATGACACACCAAGAACTTACTATGAAAGACAGTTTACAGATCAATCCAAGGGACTAAAGTTAAAAATATGTTAGACCTCGCCGACCTATAAGCCAGGTGCTACAACATTCCTTTTAGTGCAGCTTTAAGAAGAGACTCTAGGGTTTGCCCCTCATGACGCACTGATTTAATAGATTTCGCAGCATCTTGAGGCTTATAACCCAAGGAAATCAGCGCCGCTTCGGCTTCACCTTCGATATCGCTAACACGCGCTAGAGGCATATCAAGCTCAGAAATTGACACATCACCACCCTCAGGAACAAGGCCTTTAACCTTATCTCTCAGCTCTATCAACAACCTTTCGGCCGTTTTCTTGCCAATACCTGGTAGCTTCACCAACGTAGAAACATCATCATCAGCTACGCAGCGAGCTAAAGATGCACTATCTAAACCAGATAGAATAGTTATCCCCAACTTTGGACCAACACCGTTAACCTTTATGAGAACCCTGAACATGTCTCGGTCTTTCTTATTCAAGAAGCCATATAACAATTGAGCATCTTCGCGAACAACAAAATGAGTATATAGGCTCACGCTAGCGCCCGCCTCAGGCAAAGAAAAAGACGTAGAAATTGGTACCTCGACTTCATAACATATGCCCGACACATTTAATAAAACACTCTGGGCACCCTTCTCTTCGACTATTCCTAGCAATTTACCAATCATCTAAATTATCTACCTTATTTACTATTGATTTCCCATTTTGTCGCCTTAAGCAAATCAGTCAATAACTACCGCATACGACCACCGCGACTTTGACTAACACCAGAAACTTGCAGCAACAGCTTCTCACTATTCGCATGGCAAATTGCTATTGCCAAAGCATCTGCTGCGTCTGCTTGAGGTGAGCTTTCAAGCTTTAACAGGTGCATAACCATTAACTGGACTTGAGACTTATCTGCCCCCCCCTTACCAACAACCGCTTGCTTGACCTTTCTAGCCGAATACTCGTTAACTTCGAGCCCTGAATTCGCGGCTGCAACAATGGCTACGCCACGTGCCTGACCAAGCTTAAGCGCTGAAGAAGGGTTCTTGGCCATAAAAACCTCTTCGATTGCAAATTGATCCGGTTGATACTGCTGAATGAGCTGTCCAACGGCTTGAAATATAACTAACA
This sequence comes from Oleiphilus sp. HI0117, assembly GCF_001635235.1. Classification (NCBI taxonomy): domain Bacteria; kingdom Pseudomonadati; phylum Pseudomonadota; class Gammaproteobacteria; order Oceanospirillales; family Oleiphilaceae; genus Oleiphilus; species Oleiphilus sp. HI0117. Next base: position 11,675 of record NZ_LWGA01000623.1, read on the forward strand.
GACGGTCGGAAAATGCTCCATCCCCGGTACGAATACAACCACTTGCAACATAAGATAAACGCCCCCTATCCTTCGAAATAAGCCCGTAGCCGGTTACTCGTGAGCCGGGATCTATACCTAGTATCAGGGACATACTTCTAAACCTTTTGATTGTTAATCAGTATCAAGGCGGTAAAACCGCCTACCATTATGCCAGGTAATATTCTGGTACGAATCGGAAGAAAAAATGCCTTTAATCAAACTCAAATCTTCATTTC
>NZ_LWGA01000624.1:0-11823 GCF_001635235.1 Oleiphilus sp. HI0117
CATCCATCCGGGCCTCAGCGGTTTCCGGTGACGGTAAGAGAGCCGTAACCTGCCAAGAAAAAGACTTAGTGCTATGGGACGCTACGAATGGTAAGTCCCTACAGTTCTGGCAAGCAGCCGATCGAATCGAAGCGATTAGCTTAAACCAAGATGGGCGACGAGCATTGCTAGGCCTGAGAGATGGTACGGTCAATTACTTTGACCTTGATCGAGGTATGGCCATACACAGCTTTAAGCATAACGCACCAATACGGGCTACCGACCTCAGTGAAGACGGTGCAGTAGGTATTAGTGCCGGTGATGATAACATTGCAAAGATTTGGAACCTGAAAACAGGCAAAGAGCAATACGCCTTGAGCCTGAACAATCAGATCAAGACTGCTGCAATATCTGATTCTGGTAAGCTCGCCTTTACCACCTCACAACGCGAAGATGCTCTGGTTTGGGATACCAAAACCGGGAAAAGTAAATTCAAGTTTAAGAATCGATATATTAATTACACCAGCGCTGATTTTTCTGATGATGAGAAATACCTAACGCTTGGCACTTTCCAAGGCGTCATCAGTAAATTTAATATTAAAAAAGGAACTGAAGTGAAGACCTGGCAAGCAGAACCTCGCCAAGCTTATGGCGGCGCCAGCAGTAAAGCGATTATCGATGTCATCGATCAGAAGTCCAATGTTATTGCCTTGACCTCAGATGGAATGTTAGAAGTATTCAAATAGGAAGGTAGGGAACTAGAAAGCCGAGAAGCATATTGCTCCTCGGCAGAGACGAAGCTTATTTATATAAACCAGAAATATAGCTGGCAACTGCTTCAATTTCTTTGTCATTCAAACGAGCCGTTACTGAACGCATCATACGCGAATCACCATCGTTGCTACGCTCACCACTACGGAACTTCTTAAGCTGAGATGCGATGTAATCAGCATGCTGACCGGCAAGCGCTGGAAATGCAGCCAATGACACACCTTCACCTGCTGGGCCGTGACACGCTGCACACGCCGCAACCTTAGTTGCTGCATTACCCTGGCGGTACATGATCTCACCTTTTTCTACCAAGTCTTTCTTTGCTTGGCCAGGCGTAGTTGTTTGTGACGCAAAGTAAGCGGCAATGTTTTCGATATCCTGTGCAGAACGCGCATCAAGCAAGCCTGTCATTTCGATTACAGGACGCTTACCTTCTTTGATGTCATTCATTTGTTTAACCAAGTACTTCTCACCTTGGCCTGCCAGTTTAGGAAAGTTAGCAACAACACTATTTCCATCGGCACCGTGACAACCAGCACACGTAGCTGAAGCGGCCTTTCCTGCCTCAACGTCACCAGCGGCTGAAGCCCCCAAAGACCCTACCAAACCTGCAACGATCACTACACTTTTTAAAATCATTTTCATTTTAATTGCGCTCACTTTCATCTCTAAACATAAATCTAATATTGTCATTTTTACCCACATAACCAAGCAGCTCTGAAGGACAAAACAAGCTAATGAATTCTCTAATCTTCAAAACCTTAACAGTATGGCTGATCAAACTAAAACAACAAGCCGATCACCCTCACTCAGAAAATTATGGGCAAAAAATTTCAGGCTATTATACACTAAGCCCTTCCTGATAAAACCCTTACATTAAATAGTGGTTTTTATTCTGTGCTTTTTTCTGATTGAGTTAGTCATGAACCACCCAAATACGCCGAAGAATATCTCCTACAACAGCGCCCGTTTCAGCCAAAGCGGATCAAAACTCAAGAACTGCCCGCCAGACCAAGGCGTTGAAGTTGCCTTTGCCGGTCGCTCCAATGCAGGAAAATCTTCAGCCATCAACTCAATCACTAACAATAAGAAGCTTGCCCGAACCAGTAAGACTCCCGGCAGAACCCAACTGATTAACTTTTTTTCCCTTAGCACGCCCGGGGTTCGGCTAGTCGACCTGCCCGGCTATGGCTTTGCAAAGGTATCCCTGGACCTGAAAGCTGAATGGGGAAAGCACCTCGATGACTATCTACGCAACCGAGAAAGCCTTGCGGGCTTAGTGCTTATCATGGACATCCGCAAACCTCTTACCGAGTTCGACCAAATGCTACTCGACTGGTCCAGTGAATGTCAGCTACCGACATTAATCCTTCTAACTAAAAGCGACAAACTCAAGTTTGGCCCTGCAAAGCAAGTCATGTTTCAGGTTAAGAAGCAGTTAGAAGCACACCAATCTCTGGAAGATGTCATTTTGTTTTCGAGCCTGAAAAAGTCTGGCATAAAAGAAAGCCGCTTTGCTCTGGACAAGATTATCAATCAGCGCTTGCTAGATAATAGCCCTTCCCCTGAAGACAGCCAAGAAGATTAGACTTTTGGCGCGATCCCTTCAAAGCGATAGTTTTCCTGCAATTCCAGCGCTAAGGCCCGTTTGTCTTCATACAAATAAGGTATGACATAGTCGAGTATTTGATACACACCGTGCTGAATACTCTTCTGGTTCAGCGCCTGCGCTTCGTCCTCAGCACTTTGGATAGTTTTTAGGTAAGTCATCCAATTCGTCACAATCAACCAGGTATTTAAGGCTTTCGACTTTCGCTGCTGATCTTCCATTGGCTGATAGATTTCACTCTTCTCCATCGCATAAATAATGCTTTGGATACCACTCAAACAACGTAAAGTAAATCGTCGATAATCTTCACGCAGGCGCTCATCGCTGTCCAGCAAATGCTCTAGATCTCTATGCAAGAAACGATAAGCCCATAAACCGTTAAAGACCGCATCCAAATAGGTAATCAGATCATTTATATGTATCGCTCTGCCGCTCGGCACATTCAGATATGAATCTACAAGTAGCTCGTAGTTCTTAAAAATCTCGTAAATAATGTCGCTTTTATTTCTAAAGTGGTAATACAGGTTGCCGGGAGACATTCCAAGGTGAGCAGCAATATGGTTAGTCGATACGTTCCGCTCTCCACGCTCGTTAAACAACTCCAGCGCAGCCAATACAATTTTTTCTTTGGTTTTCATGTACTCACTAACTTCCCAATCATGTACATTTTCTTATGCAGCTCTTCAAGTCAGGCGTACTTGTACCTGATCAGCGCCACTATATATAGCTTTTAACAGGATGCAATCCTGGTCACCAAAATTAAAAAATGACTCGCAGTCATATTTTTGATCTCTAAGTGTTGACTTTTTAGAGTATATACTCTAAAAATATAAAGTATATTGTAAAAAGTAGATTATTTTCGTTTTTCTTCTATTTTTCGCCTAACACAAACAGATAGACATATTGTCGGAGCTCATCCCCATGGTTGCTGAAGTCATTCAAATAAGTGAAAGCAAAAAACAAATCCAACGCATGAATCAGATTTTTTCCGAGCAAAAAGCTGCTTTCCGTAAAAACCCAATGCCTTCTTATCAGGAAAGAGTCGCAAACCTTAAAAAACTTAGAAGCATGCTTCTTGATAATCAAGACGAGATTATCGAGACAATTTCCAGCGACTTTTCTAACCGCTCTGCTGATGAAACAAAACTTGCTGAGCTAATGACAACCATTCACGGCATCGACTACAACATCAAAAACCTGAAATCGTGGATGAGCAAAGATAAGAAAAAGATCTCTCCTTTATTTCAACCTGCGACAGGTTTTGTGCAATATCAACCGCTGGGGATTATTGGCATTATTTCGCCTTGGAACTATACCGTGTCTTTATCAATGGGCCCTCTTGTCGCTGCTTTGGCTGCAGGTAACAGATCCATGATCAAGATGTCAGAGTTTACACCGCAGACCTCTGCACTAATCGAGCAACTAATCTCCGACACCTTTCCTCAAGATCTGGTTGCGATTGTTCAGGGTGATGCAGAAGTCGCGACTGAGTTCTCTAGCATCCCATGGAACCATTTACTGTTTACCGGTTCAACGGCTGTTGGCCGCCATGTAATGAAAGCAGCGGCGGCTAACTTAACACCCGTCACGCTTGAGCTTGGCGGCAAATCTCCAACAATCATCTCTGACGATGTCAATATGGACGATGCAACACAGTCAGTTGTTTTTGGTAAGGCTTTTAATGCTGGCCAAACCTGCATTGCACCTGACTACATTCTTTGTCCAGAGCACCGCCTGGAGCATTTCGTTGATCGATTCCAACACTTCTTTGCCAAGATGTACCCAACGCTGAAGCACAACACTGACTTCACCAGCGTAGTCGATGAACGACAGCTCGCACGCCTGCAATCTTACCTGGACGATGCAAAAAGCAAAGGCGCAACGATTATTGAGTGCAACCCGGCTGACGAAGATATGCAAACCGGTACACGTAAGATGCCTATCCACCTGGTGCTAAATGCCACTGATGATATGCTAGTGATGCAAGAAGAACTCTTTGGCCCAATCCTGCCAATCCTACCCACTAAGTCGCTAGACCAAGCTCTGGACTTCATTAATGATCGCCCTCAGCCCTTGGCGCTTTACTATTTTGGAATGGACAAAGACGAACAGCAATATGTACTAGAACAAGTTCGAGCTGGCGGCGTCTGCATTAACGACACAGTCTCTCACTTTGCTCAAGAAGACTTACATTTTGGCGGCGTTGGTGAATCAGGTATGGGCTCCTACCACGGCGAGCAAGGCTTCCTGACCTTCTCTCATGCAAAATCAGTATTCTGCAAGAATCATTTCAACAGTACCAAGTTTGCCTACCCTCCTTTTGGTACCTTGATTCATAAGGCCTTATTCTCTATTTTCTTACGATAAGCTAGCTCCTTATAGAGATAACCCTTCAAATGCGCTGTCTATCTTGCCAGCGCAGACTTCTTGTTTACAACAAGCTGACTAGCAACCCACCCGAAATTTGGTTACTATTCCGCCCCTTCTTTAGTTCTTGGTTGTCTATACTTCCAATACTGTAAAATTGACTTAGGCACTGCAATCGTATTCCGCAGCTTCAGGAGTAAGACCCCCTATGAATACTGTCGTTTATCCTGGCACTTTTGACCCAATTACTAACGGCCATACCAATCTTGTAGAGCGTGCTGCAAAGCTTTTTGATCGCATTATTATTGCTGTCGCAGCCAGCCCAAAAAAGAACCCTATGTTTCCACTTGAAAAACGGGTTGAACTGGCAAAGGACGTTTTGGCTCATCTCGATAATGTAGAAGTCATTGGCTTTGACTGCTTATTGGCCGAGTTTGTAAAAGAGCACAAGGTCAACGTTATTCTACGCGGTTTACGTGCTGTTTCAGACTTTGAATTCGAATTTCAACTAGCGGATATGAATCGGCGCTTGATTCCTGAAGCAGAAAGCTTGTTTCTTACTCCTGACAACCACCTCTCTTATATCTCTTCCACTTTAATTAGGGAAATTGCCTCTTTGGGCGGTGATGTTTCAGAGTTTGTAGCGCCAGCCGTCATTAAGGCCTTAGAAGAGCGATAGCAGGATAGTATTTTGACCTTTAACCCCACTTTTATCAGATCATAGCAGAGGTATTTTTCATGGCATTAATGATCACAGATGACTGTATAAATTGCGACGTGTGCGAGCCTGAGTGTCCCAATGAAGCCATCGCACCCGGTGAAGATATATATATTATTGACCCGAGCAAGTGCACCGAGTGTGTCGGCCATTACGACGAACCACAATGTGTCGAAGTATGCCCTGTAGACTGCATTCCCAAAGACCCTGATCACAAGGAAAGTGAAGCAGAATTAATGGATAAGTACGAAAAGTTAACAGGCTAATAGAACTTATAGCGCTAACTATCTAAGTTAATTAGTAATATTCGTATTAATATCACAATTAATCACATTCCTTTGGTAGGTACTTCAGATAGTTTTGGTCTACACTAAAACTATCTGGGCTCACCGGGGTTCGCATAACTTCTGTTCGATTTAGCATGACTACATGCACACCTCCCGAGCTCATCATCAAATTCGCGACGTAGGATAGACCATGGCCAAGAAAGATGAAGTGGAGCACGAGCCACTCACTGAAAAGCAACGAATTACTGCTCTGGAAGAGAGTGTCGGGACGAACAAAATAGTACTACTGGTTGTCGCACTCTTACTAATCGTGATTATTTCTGTTTCGATTACAGTAATAACGATCACCGTCTTCGGAGATGAAGAAGAAGAGTCCGTCAACCTTGAAGTCGTTGAAGAGCTACAGCTACAAATCTCGGAATTGACCAGCCAAAACGAAGCTCAAACTCAACAAATAAAGAGCCTTAAGAAAATATTACCCGTTATCCAGGATCAACTGGGCAATACAAGCAACCTTAAATTGCTTAACGTGGTGATGGAACAAGAAAAAGGTAATCAAGAATTTCTAGAAGCCTTACGTACCGGCATGTATGACCTGGCTCACATGCTACCTGGCTCACGTACCTGGCTCGAAGTTTACGGCGAAAAAGTTGATTTAGCCGAAGCTCATAGCAAAGACAGAGAAAAAGACCTCAAAAGGATTCTAATTCAAAGCGACTCTCAAGATGAAGAGGATCTTTGGTAGCTGCTCATTTAGAACTACCGCTTCTCATCTTTTTCTTGAGCAACATCTGGCCCCATAATGATTGCGATCCAGCGGGTCTCGTCACTGCTTTCAAAGGCAATTTTTAACAGCATGGTCAGTGGGACAGACAGTAACATCCCCACTGGCCCAAGCACCCAACCCCAAAATACCAAAGACAAGAAAACAATCAAAGTAGAAAGCCCTAAGCCCCGCCCCATATAGCGCGGCTCAATAACATTGCCCATCAAGGTATTAACAAATAAATAACCCGCTGCAACCAACAACATATGCAAAGGCCCTAATTGAATTAAGGCCAACAACATCACGGGTACTGCTGCGATAATGGAACCAATATTCGGTACAAAATTTAGAAGATAAGCAATTAAAGCCCACAACAAGGGATATTCAACCCCCAGAATAAGCAACCAGATATAGATTAACCCACCCGTTCCCAGGCTCACTACAACCTTGATACTCATATAACGATTAACATTCTCTAAAAATAATTCAATATGCTCCATCAAGGTACTGTCTTCGCCGAAAGCCTTATGAAGTTTTGCCGGCAATGAAACACCTTCAAAAAGCATAAAAATCACTGTTAACACAATCAGAAAGGAGTTCGATAAAACGCCACCCAGGTTCCCCAGAGTGCTTACCGCCAACTTAAAAATCGTTGACGGGTCAAACAATTGCATTAACTTTTCCTTTGGAATATCCAAGCCCCAGGAATTTAAGCCACTGATTAGTTCGCCCATCAATGCTTGCAGGCGTATCTGGTACTGGGGTAGGTCATTTGAGAACGCAGTGAGTGAAGTGGTAATAATAGAGATAATCACCAACTGCACCAGGCTGATAAAAATAACCACCAGTATCAAGGACAGCCAGGCAGGCAAGCCTTTCCGTTGCATAAAGAGAAAGGGAGGCGCACAAATGATGGCAAAAAAACCGGAGAGTAGAAACGTCACCATCAATGACTCAGCAGCGCGTATACCTGCAACCACAATAACAAATGCCGCCAAAACAAACAGCGTACGTGCTGCCGATGAAAACCCAGAGATCTGATGCATTGCCAACTCCTTTAGCAGGATGTTCCCACGAGATCTAATTGTTAATTAGCAGGGCAAATCGCGATACCGTGATTGTGAATTTCGACCAAGCTACTATGCAGGCTCTTCACCGCCAAGTCATAGTCGTCTTCGTTGACAACAAACTGCATGTCAACTTGTCGCATAGATTGATGCATTGCTAAAACACTAATTTCCTGCTCTGCCAGCGCCTTGACCGTCACCGCCAACATACCAGGCACTTGCATATTACTGCCAATCGCCGAAACAATCGCAACTTTGCACTGGTCAATCTCGGCCTCAGGAAAACATTTTTCCAGAGCACCGTATATACGCTTTACTGTTTTCAGGTTTGTAGCAAGATAATGAGTAATGGTGTTCGCATTAATATCTTTAGAAACAACATGGCCTTTGAAGCGCCTGATCAGCTCAAGAATTTTCTGGTCATAAGTATCGACACTACCCGTCATCCCCTGATCGAACACTTCCAGTGCATAGATGCCCTTGCAACCTGCAATAATTTCGACACAAGGCTCGTCACTGACATAGTCTCCGGTGATAAGTGTACCAGGATGGTCAGGCTCAAAAGTATTCTTAACTCTTAAAGGAATACGGTTACTACGTAAACCCTTGGCCGCTTTAGGGTGAATAGCTTCCATGCCCAGGTTAGCTAACTGATCGGCAACATCATAGTTTGTCCGTCCGATAGGAATAGCATTTTCTTCACCAACCAAACGAGGATCAGCCGTGCTCAAGTGAAATTCTTTATGGATGATGGTTTCACGCGCTTCGGTCAATACAGCGATGCGGCTAAAGGTCATTTCACTATAGCCACGGTCAAAAGTAGACATCAAGCCTTCCTCGCTATGCGCATAACCCGTCGCGATAGGTATCTGACTTGCCAAATCCAAGCCTTGAAACGCTTCAACGATCCGCTCATCCAAAGAGGTATGCTGTGCCGCGCGCCAGCCAGTTAAATCAACAAAACAAGCATTGAAACCGTCACGTTCAAGAAGCTTTGCAGTGTTCCAAGCGCTATGAGCCTCACCGATACTCGCCAACATTTCCCGAACAGTCGCCAAATGTGCGGAAAGCTCAAAATGCCCGTGTTGACAAAGTCTTTGAAGATCAACAAGACACTGCTCTGCATCATCCAGACGCTCGCCAATAAAACTATTCGCCTGCTGCAAAAGCTCACCTTCACCAAATAAGCCTGCGTTTATGGCCTGCATATCAGCTTTCACTTGCTGCAGCGCCTGGTGCCAACTCTTGTCTTTCAAGCCGTTGGCAAATAACGCATAGATTCCTGGCTGGCTAGTCTTTTTGTGCTCTAACAAAGCGTCTGTCATGCCGCCATACGCTGAAACCACAAATACACGCTGATAGATCGTATCCTCTCTTGAGGGTTTGCTGATTATATTATCGCGAATAGCGACATAATCACTCATTGACGTTCCACCGATCTTTTCAACACTATGCGATTTCATAACACCCTTCTATCACCAACACGCTTTAGAGAACTAGCCTGTAAAAAACGCGCTATTTTACGCCATTAACGAAATTTGTCTATCTGCCTCATTTTTAGCCCTCACTGAAAGACTGCAAGCCATGTAATCTTTCCAAAACTTAAAGCTAGATTGGCGATATTCGTTTTTATTATCGATATAATGCAGAGCAATTATTTAAGCTAAGTGGCCTGCTAATAAAATGACCATTGAAAACGAAAACACCTCAACATCCGCACAGCCCGACAAACGCTCTGAGCACCGGACACCAATGAAGTGTAAACTTAAAGTGTCTCACCCCAGTATTGGCGATCAAATTGTCACTACCCGTGATATCTCCGATGGCGGTGTATTTCTTCTAACAGAGAATATTCCTATGCCACCGGTCGGCACCGTTGTCCAGGGCCAGGTCCAGGGCATGGGAGAAACAGCGCCTGTACTGAAAATGAAAATTGTCCGAATGGAACCTGCGGGTATTGGTCTGAAGTTTATCTCCTAGTATCAGTTGCCCCCTATTTAAACTTAGCCAAATTGAATTAATATCTGTGAAATCAAGGAACGTCTAATCATGAAAAACCACCTTCTTAGCTATTCTCTTATTGCCTGCAGTGCCTCTGCCAGCACCTTTGTCGCCGCTGAAGAGCCGTTTAAAAAAGCTTATACGCCTCCTTCACGCGGGTTCTTTCTTGAACAGGGTAAAGTAAACACTGGCGACCATATATCCATTGACCTGCACAGTGGTGCGAACGGTTTACAAAATGGCGGCAGTATTCGACTCGGGCTTTCCCAGGCTGAGCTTATTTTGAATAGTGGACTAGGCCTTAACACCGCCTCTACAGGGAACGACGTTAGCCTAAAATGGGGGCTCCCGCCTATTAGATCAGGTGATCAGCAAACGACAGATCAGTTTGCTTGGTCTTTGGTAACAGGCTTATCTGTCATTGATTTTGACAACAGCAATAACGATCAAACTAATTTAAAGCTAGGGGTCGCAGCCACGATTTCGGCCGATGCAGCAACATTCACACTCACACCATCTCTTATTTACAGCGATATTGCAGACAATAGTGATACATTCCTAGAATTAGGTTTGGGCGCTTATGCTGGTCTAATTGATACAGAAAGTGGCTTATTCTCGATTGGCGCTGAAGTTGTTATGTCAACGCAAGACGATAGCGATACAACGGCCTTAGTCGGTACCCGCTGGTCTTATAGTGAACGAGTCAATATCGATATTATCCCAATGATATTCAGCAATAGCGATATCTTGGGCATACCCGGACTAGTTCGTTTGAATGTAGTGTTTTAATAATAAGAGTAAGAAGAAGAGATTCGAAAGAATACATTGTGTATTCTTTCGATAGTACTGACGATTAAGCTACTTTATTTTTTCGCTTCGATATCCAACAACTCGACATCGAATAGCAACGTTTCATTCGGCCCGATAGAACGGTTACCGTTTGGACCATATGCCAAGTCCGAAGGAATAAACAGCTGCCACTTTGAACCAGTAGGCATCAACTGAAGGGCTTCTGTCCATCCAGCAATCACACCATTAACCGGAAAACTTACTGGCTGACCACGATCAATCGAGCTATCAAAAACCGTACCGTTGATCAAAGAGCCGGTATAGTGAACTTTCACAACATCTGTCGGCCCAGGCTGCAGACCTTTACCTTCGGTCAAAACCTTATACTGAAGGCCGCTCTCTAGGGTAACAATACCTTCTTTGTTCTTGTTTTCAGCTAGGAATTCTTTCCCCGCTTTTTTGTTTTCTTCACCCGCTTTTTGAACTTCTTCTAGCTGCTTTTGCTGTAGGTCTCGCTGAAAGTCAGATAGAGTCTGCGCGACCTGCTCATCGGTAATAAGTTGAGGGTTGCCACTATAAGCATCTTTCAAACCTTGGACGAATACGTCGATTTGCAAATCAGGCATATCGTTAGTCATGCGCTTACCTAGAACCAAGCCAAAGCTATAGCTAACTTTTTGATCTTGAGTATCAAGAGACTTTAGAGGTTCAGCAGCATAGCTGAGAGTAGAAGCACCTATTAGAGCTAGGCCTAGAAGCGTTTTTTTCATGTTCATTTCCTGAAGAAGCCATTCTAAAAACGCTCACGTTACTTGTTTTTTGGTGAAATCTCTATGCTTGCAACATTAGCACTTGTTAATGGTGGTGACCACCAACACCATGAGCATGCCCGTGAGCCAACTCATCTTCTGTTGCTTCCCTGACGCTCTGAATTTCAATATCGAAACTCAAAACCTGCCCGGCCAAAGGGTGATTCGTGTCCACATCGACATTAAACTTTCCTGCCTTTAATACCACAACCTGCCTTGGACCTTCTTCGGTATTAATCGAAACCACCATACCAGGCTTCAACTTGGAATTTTGCTTTTTATCGCCCACTAGGTGCTTAATTGGTACGCGCTGAACAGCTTCTTCTTTACGCAGGCCATAGCCGTCTTGAGGTTCAACCGTCACAGTCAAAACATCTTCTGCCGACTGACCTTCCAGGCCTTTTTCCAAACCAGAAATAATATTTCCATGGCCATGCAAATAAGCAACCGGGTCTTCTCCATGAGAGGCCTCCAGCTCACTGCCTTGCTCATTCGATAGTCTATAATGAAAGGTTACCACTTTATCTTTGCTAATTTGCATCTGAAGTCTCGTTTATCAATAGTAAAAGACACATTATCCCGCGTTGGTAGAATAGTGTCTATGCGCTAATTTTTTACAAAAAATAGCCTCTATATTTATAGAAAGCTATTTAAAGGTCT